>JAYVRT010000667.1:0-4645 GCA_043776025.1 Archangiaceae bacterium
GGCTTGGCCTCGGGCGCGCCCCACAGCGCCATCACGCAGTCCCCGATGAACTTGTCGACGGTGCCGTTGTTCTGCTCCACCGCGTCGACGCAGTCCTCGAAGAACCGGTTGAGGATCCGCACCACCTCGTCGGGAGGCAGCTGAGAAGACATCGTGGTGAAGCCGCGGATGTCCGCGAAGAGCGTGGTGACCACCGCCGCCTGGCCGTCGAGCTTGAGCGCCATCCGGCCGGAGAGCACCTCTTCGACCGCCGCAGGCGAGAGGAACCGGGCGAGGTTGGCGCGGTTCTCGACCTCCTGTTTCACCTTCGCGAGCAGTTCGGCGTTGTCGAGGAGGATCGCTGCCTGGGCGCCGATCGACTCCAGGAGCGGCAGATCTTCCTCTGAGAACGCGGCGCTCTGCGAGATCGAATCGACGTAGAGCACGCCCAACGTCTGGTTGCGCGCCCGCAACGGCACCGACATCACCGACTGCACCCCGCGCAGCATCACCGACGCCGACCGGTCGAAGCGCTCATCGACCAGCGCGTTGTTGGTGAGGATGCCGCCCTTCGAGACCAGCGTCTGGTCGATCACCGACCGGGGGATCTCCATCACCTTGGCGTCGCCCTTCTTCGATTTGGTGGCGAACTTTCCCGAGTTGAGCCAGATCGCCGCGCCCTCGGCGGGCAGCAGCTCGAAGATCACCGAGAGGATCCGGTCGATCATCTCCTCCATCGAGCGCTCGAGGGTGACGCGCCGGTGGAACTCCTGGGCGATTCGGTAGCGCGCGTTCTCCCGGCGAAGGGTCGCGATGGTGAGGCCATCGTCGGCGACCTTCACCATCACTGTCTTCGCCGACTCCTCCTGGGGATCGGAGTCGAGCGCGTTCACCTCGATCGTCTTCGGGGTCTCGTGGGGCCCGGCGCCGTTGGCGTTGACGACGTCGAAGGCGTCCTCTTCCCGGTAGTGCCAGCGCCGGATCAACGCGTGAACGGTGGCCGCGGTGGCGACGTAGACCGAGACGGTCTTCGCCGGCATCACCTTCTTCAGCTCGGTGTCGAGGTTGGTCGCCAGCGGCACCGCAGCGACGACGTGGAGATCTCCGCGCGCCTCGTCCCAGCGGATTGGACACATGCGCAGACGTTCGGCCAGCCGGACCCCGACGCGCTCCATCAACTCGAGGTCGATCTTCAGGGTCTTCAGCTTGTCCGACTTGACGAAGCGGGTGCTGTACAGCTCGGCGAAGACCTTGAGGAAGTCTCCCTCCTTCACCAGGTTCAGCTTCAGCAGCGCGTCGGAGAGCAGCCCTCCGTTCTTGCGTTGGTATGCGCGACCCGTCTCCAGCCCCGTGCTGTCGAGCAGCCCGCTGGCCCGCAGCGGGTTGGCGATTCCTGCGTCGGATTCACCTGGTGCAGCCATCCCCACCTGTGGACGAAGTCTAAGAGCGGTCAGGGTGCGACGCGATCGAAATGAAAGCGCACACCCTGCTCCGGCAACACACCCTTCAGGCCGTTGGGCATCCGCCAGTACTGGCCTCCGGTCGCCAACACCACCAGCTCGTACTCTCCGGGCGGCGGCTGGCCGATCGCCGTGATTTGTACGGTTTTCCCCGGCACGGCCACCAGCTCTTCGGCCTGGGGCACGATGTACCCCTGGATCCGATCGACGACGACCACCTCGGTCACCGAACCGTTGAGGGCCGCGAGGAACGGCGCGGGGTTGATCGCCACCGGTACGATCACCGTCGCGTTCGCCCGGACCTGGCCCGGCAGCGGGAGGAACCGGAGGAAGATCTGCAACGACAGATCGGGGACTCCGTCCTGGTTCGCGTCGTCGGGCCGACCATCGTGGTTCGCATCCACCAGGCCGATCGGAAAGCCGACCCGCTTGGGGTCGAGCCGCTTGCCGATGGTGTCGGCGACGAGCGTGACGGCAGTGGTGAGGTTGGGCTGGGTGTCGAGCGCCACTTCCCCTCCGAAGACGCCCTCGAGCGCGAAGGCCGGCGGCTCACGGAGCACCGGCTCGAGAACGCTCACCGCCTCGACAAAGGTCTTGCCCGGCTGCAGGTTCAGCTCCACCCCGGCGCCGACGCGATCTCCCGCGCCCGGCTGGGCAAGCACGTCGATCAGGGGATCGAAGTTGAGATCGGTGTCGATGAAGGCCCAGAGCCGGTACGGGTTGGGCGCCACCTCGGCGAAGACGTAGTCGCCCTTGCCCTCGGCGCGGCGGCCGACGCTGGCGGCGCTGGCGTACTGCGGCACCGCCGGCAGCCCGGGAAAGCCCTGGCCCGGCGCGTAGAGAAACAGCCAGGCGTCGCCCTCCGGCCCGTCGACCACGCCCTGCACCCGGCTGACCCTGGAGAGCGTGGCGCCCTCTTCGACGCCCGCGCAGGCGCTCAACACCAGCAGCAAGGGCCAGAGGCGACTCATCGCTCCACACTCTAGCCTTGGAAACCGCGGTCGCTGACGCTATTGACCCTCGCGATTGACACCGGAGTCAACGCCATGAAGATGACCGAAGCCGTCGAGGATCTCGCCCGCCGCAAAGCCCGCGCCCTGCAGATGGGGGGAAAGGAACGGGTCGAGCGCCAGCGCGGGCGGAACAAGCTCGACGCCCGGGCGCGCGTTACGGCGCTCTTCGACACCGGCACCTTCGAGGAGTTCGGAGCGCTCGCGGCGCACAACGGCGAGCTTCCTGAAGAGGAGGAGCCGAGCAAGCCCAACCCGGCGGACGGGGTGATCACCGGCGTGGGCGAGATCCTCGGGCGGCCGGTGGCGGCGGCGATCTACGACTTCACCGTCTTCGGCGGCTCGATCGGCGAGGTGGGCGAGCGCAAGGTCACCCGGCTGCGCGATCTCGCACTGAAGAACCGGCTGCCGATCGTCTGGCTGATCGACTCCGGCGGCGCGCGGCTCGACGCGGGCTCGGGCGTGGACCCGCGGCGGATCGCCGGGTTCGCCGACACCGGATACCTCTTTCGCGAGCAGGTGGTCCTCTCGGGCGTGGTGCCCCAGGTCGCGGCGATGGTTGGCCCCGGCGCGGCGGGCACCGCCTACATCCCCGGCCTCGCCGACTTCGTCCCGATGGTGAAGGGCACCAGCTCGATTGCGATCGGCGGCCCGTACCTCGTCGAGTCGGTGGTGGGCGAGAAGGTCACCGAGGAAGAGCTCGGCGGCTCGAAGGTGCACAACGAGATCTCCGGCGTCGCCGACGCGGAGTACGCGGACGACCCCACCTGCCTCGCGGCCATCCGCGAGTACCTCTCGTTCTTCCCCCAACACTGTGGCGAAGCGCCGCCGCGCGGGCCGAGGACGGATCCCGCCGACCGCCGCGACGAAGATTTGCTCAAGGTGGTGCCGGAGAACCCGCGGCAAGCCTTCGACATGCACAAGGTGATCTTGTCGCTGGTCGACGATCGGAAGTTCTTCCCGATCAAGCCGCGCTGGGCCCGCAACCTGATCACCGGCCTGGCGCGCATCGACGGCTACCCGATCGGCATCGTCGCCAACAACTCGATGTTCTACGGGGGCATCCTCGATGTGAACTCGTCGGACAAGGCGGCGCGCTTCGTCAACCTCTGCGACGCCTTCAACATCCCGCTGCTCTTCTTGCAGGACGTGCCGGGCTTCATGGTCGGCACCAAGGTCGAGCAGGCGGGGATCATCCGCCACGGCGCGAAGATGCTCTACGCAGTGAGCTCCGCGACCGTGCCGAAGTTCACGGTGGTGGTCCGCAAGGGCTACGGCGCCGGCTACTACGTGATGAACGGCCGGGCCTACGAGCCGGACCTGCTGGTCGCCTGGCCCGGCGCGGAGATCGGCGTCATGGGCCCCGAGGGGATGGTGGCGATCGCCGCCCGGAAGCTGCTGCAGGGCGTCGAGGATCCGGTGGCGCGAGAGACGATGAAGAAGGAGATGTCGGCGCAGCTGCGGGCGCACATCAGCATCTACCGCACCGCGGCGTTGGCGATGATCGACGACGTGATCGACCCGCGCGACACCCGGAGGAGCCTCGCCCGGGCGCTCAAGCGCACCGCCGGCAAGCGCATCGAACGGCCCCACCGGCGCCGCGAGATCTCGCCGGTCTAGGTCGGTCTAGGTCAGCCGGAGCAGCTCGCGCGCCTCTTGCGGCGTGGCGAGCACCCTGCCCTTGCTCTTCGCGCGCTTCGCGGCTTCGGCGACGAGCTCCCAGTTACCCGTCGCGAGCACACCCGTCGACAGGTAGATGGTGTCTTCGAGGCCAACGCGCGCGTTGCCGCCGCGTTCCGCCGACAGCTCGACGAACGCCAGCTGGTGGCGGCCCATCGCCGCGCAGGTCCAGCTGCAGCCTTTGGGGATGTAGCCGCGCATGAAGTCGAGCGCCTCGGGCTTCGCCGCCAGCGCCCCACCAACGCCGAGGACGAAGTCGAAGTGCGCCGGGAAGGTGAGGAAGCCTTCCTTCTCGAGCGCGCAGGCCTCGTCAATCATCCCGGCGTCGAAGCACTCGAGCTCCGGTTTGAGGCCGAGCGCCTTGATCCGGGCAGCGATGTCGCGCACCAGCGGCCGTGGGTTCCAGAAGACGTCGTCGCCGAAGTTCACCGTGCCGGTCGAGAGCGTCGCCATGTCGGGACGATCGGCGCCCGTGAGCCGCAGCGGCCCGCAGCGCTCGTCGACGCTCATCCCCAC
>JAYVRT010000668.1:0-4642 GCA_043776025.1 Archangiaceae bacterium
TGGGCGAGCTGGCGCTCCCGCTGGGGGTGCAGGCGCGGGTGCCGCTGCAGACCCGGTGGCCTTTTCGCGGGGAGCGGGTGATCCACCTCTACCACCTGACCCACATCGTCCTGATCGACACCGCCTACCTGATGAAGCCGGTGCCGAAGGACCTGCTCGACGAGCTGGTCGAGCTGCAGGGGGCGCTCGAGGGCCTGGCCGGCAAGGGGTGGTGGGACCTGCTGGGGGAGTGCGTCTTCTGCCTCGCCCGGGCCGGCACCCCTTCGCCCCAGGCGGTGGCTGCCCTGCTGGCCACCCAGAAACCCGACGGGAGCTTCGCCGAGGCGGATTCCAGCCCCCGGAGCGCCGCCCACTGCACCGCCGTGGGTGTTCTGGCACTGGCAGGGGCGCTTGACTTGGAAGCAAGTGCCCCATAAAGGGCACCCCTTTCCAGCGACCCATTCATAGGGCGCAAGACGGAGTTTTTGCCCAATGCCGCATAAGACGTACAGCGCCAAAGCGAAGGACATCCAGCGCGCCTGGCACCTCATTGACGTGAACGGCCAGATCCTCGGCCGCGCCGCCAGCCAGATCGCCACCCTGCTCAAGGGCAAGCACAAGCCGATGTACACCCCGTCGATCGACACCGGGGATCACGTGATCGTGATCAACGCGGCGAAGGTCCGGGTCACCGGCAACAAGGCGACCGACAAGAAGTACTACTCGCATCCGCGGGCCGGCTTTCCCGGCGCGTTGAAGACCACCACCTTCGAGAAGCTGATCGTTCGGCATCCGGAAGACGTGATCACCAACGCGATCCGCAAGATGCTGCCTCGCAACGCCCTGGGCCGTCAGATGATGACCAAGCTCAAGGTCTACGCCGATGACAAGCACCCGCATGTCGGCCAGAAGCCCGTTGCCAAACAACTGCTGAAGTCGAAGGAATAACGAACATGGCAACCAAGTCTGCTTCCGACGGTTTTTACGCCACGGGTCGCCGCAAGGAGTCGACGGCGCGCGTGTGGATCAAGCCGGGCACCGGCAAGAACATGATCAACGGCCGTCCGATGGAGGAGTACTTCGGGCGTGAGACGGCGAAGATGGTGATCAACCAGCCGCTCCAGGTCGTCGAGCAGTTCGGCAAGATCGACATGACGGTGAACGTGCGCGGCGGTGGCCTCTCCGGCCAGGCCGGCGCGATCCGCCACGGGGTCTCCCGGGCGCTGTGCCGCCTCAACCCCGAGTTCCGGCCGCCGCTGAAGAAGGCCGGCTTCCTCACCCGCGACGCCCGCTCGGTCGAGCGCAAGAAGTACGGCCAGCCCGGTGCGCGCCGCCGCTTCCAGTTCAGCAAGCGGTAGAAATTTCCAACCCTTTTTCGGGAACGACGGAAGTCCACACACACTGTGGGCTTCCGTTTTGTTTTGAGGCCCGGGTGTTAGGCTCCCAAGACCATGGAGCTCAACGAGATCCTGCAGGTCGCATTGCGCGGGGGCGCCTCCGACATTCACTTGAAGGCCGGATTGCCTCCGATGTTCCGCGTCGATGGCAGCCTGGTGCCGCTCAAGGACGGGAAGCGGTTGCCCCCCGAAGAGGTCGCCCGGATGGCCTTCGGGATCATGAACGAGTTCCAGAAGGACAAGTTCAAGACCACCAACGAGGTCGACCTCGCCTACGGCGTGCCGGGCCTGGGCCGGTTCCGCGTCAACGTCTTCCAGCAGCGCGGCACGATCGGCGCGGTGCTCCGCGTCATCCCCTTCAAGGTGATGTCGATCAAAGAGCTGCTGCTGCCGCCCGCGCTGGAGAAGATCTCGCTCGAAGAGCGCGGCCTGATCCTCGTCACCGGCACCACCGGCTCGGGCAAGTCGACGACCCTGGCGTCGATGATCGACCACATCAACGCCAACGACACCAACCACATCATGACGATCGAGGACCCGATCGAGTTCCTGATCCGCGACAAGCGATCGATCGTGAACCAGCGCGAGGTCGGCGTCGACACGATGAGCTTCAGCCAGGCGCTCAAGAGCGCGCTGCGGCAGGACCCAGACGTGATCCTCGTCGGCGAAATGCGAGACCAGGAGACGATCGAGACCGCGCTCACCGCGGCGGAGACGGGCCACCTGGTGATGTCGACGCTGCACACCCTCGACGCGACCGAGACGATCAACCGGATCATCTCCGCGTTTCCCCCGCATCAGCAAAAGCAGATCCGGCTCCAGCTGGGCGCGGTGCTCAAGGCGGTCGTCTCCCAGCGCCTCGTGCCGCGCGCCGACGGCAAGGGCCGCGTCGCCGCGGTGGAGATCCTCAAGGTCACCACCCGGGTGAAGGAGATGATCGAGGACAAGGACCGCACCAAGGAGATCCCCGACGCGATCTCCCAGGGCCACGTCACCTACGGAATGCAGACCTTCGACCAGTCGCTGATGTCGCTGGTGAAGAACAACCTGGTCACCTACCAGGAGGCCCTGCGCCAGACGACCAACCCCGACGACTTCGCGCTGCGCTTCCAGGGCATCAGCTCGACCTCGGACAGCAGTTGGGATGGCTTCGATCAGAAGGCGGGCGAGGAGAAGCCGATTCCCGGTAGCCAGGCGTACGTCCAGCAGGCCCAGGGGACGCCGGCCCAGGCCCAGCCACCGCCTGCCGCGGCGCCGCGTTCGTCGGCTCCTCCCGCGGCGGCTCCGGCGCGACCGGCTCCAGCGGCGGCTCCCGCGGCGCCGAAGGACGACGACTTTCAGATCGAGCGGTTCTAACCGGGTCAGGCGACCCGCGTCAGTTGCGGGTGCCGCCCTTGTTGCTGGGCGGCTTGATCGGCGCGGCGAGCGGGTCGGTCAGATCGTCGTCGGGCGCAGCGGTGGTCGGCACCAGCGGATCGGTCAGGGCGTGATCGCGGCCGGACGGCGGTGAGAGGTCGGGCAGCCCGTCGTCGAGCGCGTCGTCGTCGTCCTCGAGCTCGTCGTCTTCACCCTCGCCGGCGCCCAGCGTCAGCGCGCGGGCGACGCGGGTGGTGGTGTCGAGCAGACGCTTGAGCCGCTGCAGCCCGATCAGCCCCTCGCGCGCCAGCAGCTGAAGCAGGCTCTGCAGCCCCTTCGCGGCCGCTTCGAAGTCGTCGTCGGAGGTCTGGCCGCGCAGCTCCTCCAGCGCGGTCTCGATGTGCTCGGGGCTCACCGGCACCGGGCCCTCGCCCCAGGCCGCGCCGAACAGGGCGTGCGAGGTGGCGAGCAGCAGCGGCCGCCCGGCGGGGGGGATCTTCTCGAGGAAGGTCTCTTCCAGCGCGCCGACCTTGTCCTCGTCGAGCGCGGCGAGGCGGGGCAGGGTGCGAAAGCTCTCCGCGACCAGGTCGGCGTCGAAGGCATCGGCCTCGTCGTCGAAGCCGAACGCCTCCTCGAGGAGGATCAACGAGAGGAACTGTTGGGTGTCCTCTTCGGTCGCCCCGGTCTCCTTCAGCGCGCGCCGCGCGTCCTGGACCACCGGGCCGAGCACCGGGTCCTTTTCCACCATCGCCAGCGCGGCGAAGACCGCCAGCGCCAGCGCCGCCTGCTGATCGTCGAGATCGCCCCCGCCGGTCGCCTTCATCGCCCGGGCCTTGCGGTCGGGGTGCGCGTTGGCGGCGGTCGCAAACAGCTGCTCGATGTCGGTCAACGCTCGCCCGCCGGCGGACTTCTCGAGCGCGGCTCGCACGGCCTTGGGGTCGAGAAAGTGGGCGATCACCGGGTGCATCTGGCCCGGTTGGGTAGCACAGCTTTCAGTGAAGCGCTCGCCGCTTCCGTCGCTTGGCGTGTTCGTCGGCCGGGGTCCAGCCAGCGGAGGCGGGCACGCGCAGCACCCACCACCTGTCGCCCCGCGGGTGGACGCGGTGACGGAACTCGTGCCGCCATTTTCCATCCCGCCTGAAGGTCATCATGTAGCCCCAGACCTCGAAGCACCCGGGGTGCTCGGCCATCTTGTCGCGATCCCCGGAGATGTCAGCCAGCCCTTGCCACGCGGCGTCCCACTCGGTCGAGCCGCGCTTCAGCTCCGCGGTCTCCCGTCTCCAGAACCTCTTCCACTCAGCGTCAGTCATGCCTTCGAACATCAGCGCCCTCCTTGTTGGCGAAGGCAGAATACCGAGCGGGTCTGACAGGCTCCCCGGTGGTATGCCCCGGGCCGTGCCGGCCAAACCGATCGATGCGCTGGGGCGCGCGCTCAAGCTCCTCTCCGGGCGGGACAAGAGCCGGGCGCAGCTCGAGGCGGCGCTGGTCGCCCGCGGGTACACCGTGGCGGAGGTCTCCCACGCCCTGCAGCGCTGCACCGAGCTGGGCTACCTCGACGATCGCCGGGTGGCCACCGACCTGGCGCGCAAGCTGTTTGCCGAGGGCCGCTCGGTGGTGGATGTCGAGCGGCGGCTTCAGGCGAAGGGCCTCGAGCCCGGGGTGGCGCGGCAGCTGGGCCACGACGACCTCGCCGCCGCGAAGGCGCTGCTGAAATCAAAAGGCGTCTCGGGCGTCAGGGCTGCGCGGCTGCTGTTGTCCCGGGGGTTCGAGGAAGAGCTGGTCGCGACGTTGGTTGATGTGCCAGACGGTGGCGAATAGGGTGCGCGAAAAATGAAGACCGCAGCAAACCTCCTCTGTCTCCTCGCCGCCGTGGCGGCGCTCGGCCTCACCGGCTGCAAGTCTCTGGGCGT
>JAYVRT010000669.1:0-4639 GCA_043776025.1 Archangiaceae bacterium
CCCAGTGCTTCCCCGCGCAGTGCGACTTCGACAGCTGCACCACCCGCGAGGTCTGCGGGGTTGGCGGCCTGTGCACTCCGAAGATTTGCATCGGCGTCGTCTGCAACGCCGGCGACGCGTGCGCCGCTGACGGCAACTGCTATCCGACTGGCCGCGGCAGCGGCGGCGGCTCGGGCACGGGCGGCAGCTCGGGTACGGGCGGCAGCTCGGGTACGGGCGGCAGCTCCGGCACCGGTGGCGGCGCAGGCACCGGCGGCGGCGCGGGTACGGGCGGCAGCTCCGGCACCGGTGGCGGCGCGGGGACCGGTGGCGGCGCGGGAACTGGCGGCAGCTCGGGGACTGGCGGTGGCGCGGGAACTGGCGGCAGCTCGGGCACCGGCGGCAGCTCGGGGACTGGCGGCAGCTCGGGGACTGGCGGCAGCTCGGGGACTGGCGGCAGCTCGGGTACTGGCGGCAGCTCGGGTACTGGCGGCAGCTCGGGGACCGGCGGTGGCTCGGGCTCGGGCGCGTGCGGCGGTCAGTGCAGCCCGGTGCAGGTCTGCGTCGCCGGCGTCTGCAAAGAGCTGCGCTGCATCGGCATCACCTGCCCCGCCGGCGAAGCCTGCGCGCAGGGCGCCTGCGTACCCAACGACTGCGGCGGCGTCCCCTGCCCCACGGGCAAGGTGTGCGGCATGCTCGGCACCTGCGTCGACCCGGTCTGCGCCAACGTGCAGTGCCCCAGCGGTTACATGTGCAAGGCCGGCATCTGCGCCGTGGGTCAGAGCGACGGCGGAATTCCGCGCCTGCCCGACGGCGGCCCGGGCGTCATCTACGGCCCGGACGGCGGCATCATCGGGCTCAAGGGCCCCGACGGCGGCATCCTCACCTACCCGGATGGCGGCGTGATCGGCGGCGGCTGTCTGCCCGGCAAGTGCCCTGAGATCATGTGCAACGACGGCATCGACAACGACTTCAACGGCCTCGCCGACTGCAACGATCCTTCCTGCGGCAGCCTGGTCTGCATCGACGCCGCCGCCTGCACCTTCGGTGAGCGCTGCACCGCGGGGGTCTGCGTCGCCAGCACCACGCTCACCTGCAACATGGGTCCTCCCGGCCCCTGCTTCACCCAGATGTGCATGGCCAACGGCACCTGCGGCTATCCCGTGGTCGTCGGCCAGCTGTGCGGCGACGGCGGGATGTGCGGCCTCGATGGCGGCTGCCTGGGCGGCCCGAGCGAGGGGAAGGTGGACTACTTCGCTCCGCCGACCAACTTCGATCCCTCCACCCTCAATCCGCCCGTAGGCGACGTCGCCATCCCCGCCGGTACGACCGGCTCCTTCGACTCGACCACCAGCACCTTCAGCGGCAGCTGGACGGCGATCAAGCCGGCGATCAGCACGGTGACGCTCTCCAACGGCCAGCAGGCGGTGGTGCTCGCCACCGAGAAGTTCACCGTCGGCGTCGGAGCGACGCTGCGGCTGACCGGCAGCAAACCGATCATCTTCGCCGCGTTCAACGCGGTCACCATCAACGGAACCATCGACGCCTCGGCCCAGGGTCCGAATCCCGGCCCCGGCGGCAACCACTCCGGCTGCGCCACCGCCGGCACTGGCGGCCCCGGCAGCGCGGGCGGCTTTACCGCGGCGGGCGGCGGCGGCGCGGGGGCCCGCGTCGCGGGAGCCGTCGGCGGCTCCGGCAGCTACGGCGGTGGCGTCGGAGGGACCGCGGGCGCGGCGCGCGGTACGGCGCAGCCCCCGATTGGCGGCTGCCCCGGTGGCAACGGTGGCAACAGCGGCGGCGTGCCGGGCGCGGGCGGCGGCGCGGTTCAGATCTCTTCCTCGACGCAGATCGAGATCGCCGACGGCGGCATCGACGTGTCCGGCGGCGGCGGGCGCGGCGCGGTGGGCAGCACCCGCGGCGGCGGTGGTGGCGGCAGCGCCGGCGCGATCTTCCTCGAGTCGGGCCTGATCACCATCACCTTCTCCAGCGTCGTCGCCAACGGCGGCGGCGGCGGCCAGGGCGCGGCGTTTGGCAGCGACCCCGGTGGCACGTTCGACGCCGGCTTGCTCCCTGACGGCGGCCTGCCCGACGGCGGCGTCTACGGCGGGCCCCCGGGAGTCGGCAACGGCGGCAATGGGCAAGACGGCCTGATGGCCCTCGCGCCAGCGCTCGGCGGCTCCACCCTCTGGAACGGGGGCCGCGGCGGCAACGGCGGATGGCGCAACGCGAACCCCACCCCGGGCCAGCCGGGCTTCACCTACTTCTGGCTCGAGAGTGGCGGCGGTGGCGGCGGCGGCGCGCCGGGCTTCATCCGCGCCAACCTGATCAACATCCCCAGCGTCTGCAACGCGCTGGGGCCCAACAACATCTCGCCGCAGATGACCGACAGCAAGGGCGGCACCTGCATGAACTGACACGCAGCGCGAGCGCGGCGAACCGAGCGCCCGCGACCTGCTGCTTGCCCTCGTCGGCCGCAACCTCCACGACCGCGAGGCGGTGACGCTCGCCGATCCCCGATGCCAGGCGCTGCTGGTCACGCTGCGCAAGCTGGATCCGGGGGCGAAGGCGCCCTTCGCGCCCCGCAAGGTCAAGCTGGTGGTGGAATCGGCGATCAAGGACACGATGATCCGCGCCTACTCCCAGGAGCTCGTCACCCAATTGCCCCTGCTCGGCCGAGAGCGCCAAGCTCGCGGGGATGGCAATCTTCCGAGCCTGGGCCGCCCGCTGAAGAGGGCAGGCATGATCGTCTCCGCGGTGCTCGCGCTTGCGCTCCCCGGCTGCGCCCGGGTGGAGGTCGCCAAAGGCGTGGGCAACGAAAAGTCGGGAGCGCTGGACCTGGTGCGCCAGTTGTCCCAGGACATCGGGCCGCGCTTCTCGGGGACGCCAGGCAACGCCGCCGCTGTCGCCTGGGCACTGGACGCGATGAAGGCGCTCGGCCTTTCGAACGTGCGAGCGGAGAAGGTCAGTGTTCCCCATTGGGTTCGAGGCGACGAGGCGGCCGAGGTCACGGCGCCCGTGGCGCGGAAGCTGCGGCTGACGGCGCTCGGGGGCTCGGTGGGGACGCCAGACGGTGGGAGCGAGGCGGAGGTGATCGAGGTCGGCTCGCTCAGCGCCCTCGAGGCGCTCCCCGACGACCAGCTACGGGGGAAGTTCGTCTTCTTCAACCAGACACCGGAGCGGACGCGCGACGGCAAAGGCTACGGGAAGATCTCGGCGGTGCGGCGGGCGGGCCCAGGCATCGCAGGGAAGAAGGGCGCGGCGGGGTGGTTGATGCGGTCGATCTCCACCGCCACTTCGGGCGGGCCGCACACCGGGGGCACCGCGCACGGCGCGGACACCGTGCGCATCCCCGCCGCCGCCCTCGGGGTCGAGGACGCGGCGTTCCTCCACGCTCTGCTGGCGCAAGGAGCGCCGGTGAGGATCCACCTCTGGCTTGGATGCCAGGACCTTCCGCGGGCCGAGGGCGCAAACGTCGTCGGCGAGGTGCCGGGCACGGACCTGAAGTCGCAGGTTGTGTTGCTCGGCGCGCACCTCGACTCCTGGGACATCGCCCCGGGTGCTCTCGACGACGGCGCAGGAGTCGCGATCGTCCTCGACGTCGCCCACGCGCTGCGGGCCATCGGGCCCCGTCGGACGGTGCGGGTGGTGCTGTTTGCGAATGAAGAGTTCGGCCTCGACGGCGCCGACGCCTACGCCGCCGCCCACCAGGCCGAGCTGCCCGACCACGTGCTGGCCCTGGAGATGGATCGCGGCGCCGGCCGGGTCTTCGCGCTCAGCTATCTGGCGGGTCCCGAGGCCGACGCACCGATCGCCGCCGCCGCGGCGCGGCTGAGGGAGCTTGGCGTCGGCGCTCCCACTCGGGGCGAGGAGCATGGCGCGGACCTCCACACGCTGCGCAAGGCCGGCGTCCCGGTGATGGAACTGGAGCAGGACGCGACCGCCTACTTCGACGTCCACCATTCGGTCGACGACACCTTCGACAAGGTGGACCCCGCGGCGCTCGCCCAGGCGGTGGCGGTGACGCTGAGCTTCGTCGAGGCGATCTCCCAGAGCGCGGGCGCGCTTGGCCGGGTTCCGCCAGCCAAGCGCTGACGAGGCGGAAGGAGTCGAACCTTCACAGCGGGATCCAAAGACCCGCGTCCTGCCATTAGACGACGCCTCAACCGGGTCTGGACGCCCCGCGGCGCTGCTTCCTGACTTTCAGCGGCCGACGGTCATCGGCGCCAACGACTGGCCCCGGCGTGGCTCGCCCCGGGCCATCGGCTTTCCGTCGGACACGTAGTCGACGAACGCCGGGGGCATCCCGTGGGCCTTGAGCCACTCGGGTGCGTCCATCAATTGGTAGTGCAGGTGCGGCTCGGTGCTGACGCCGCTGTTGCCGGCCTTGCCCAGCAACTGCCCGGCACGCACCCGCTCTCCCTGCTTGACGAGGATCGAGCCGCGCATCAGGTGCCCCAGCAGTGAGTACTCGCCGTTGCCGTGCTCGAGGACGAGGTGGTTTCCGTAGAGCTTCGCCGGGTTCACCCGCCCCGGAGCGTTGTCGTAGACGCCCTCCTCGAGGAAGACCACCCGCCCCTCGGCGGGCGCCACCACCGGCTTGCCCCAGCAGTAGTACTGCTCGTTCTTCGTCCCGTCGCCTTCGAAGCTCCCCGGCCCGCGG
>JAYVRT010000670.1:0-16927 GCA_043776025.1 Archangiaceae bacterium
CGAAGGAATCGCCGCGGTGATCGACACCGGGCTCGCCCGGGTTGCGGCCCACTCACCCTGGAGCGGCCTGCCGACGCTCAAGGTCCAGAAGGTCTCGCGATCCTCGGCGATTCAGCGCGCCGGACGCGCCGGCCGCACCCGCGCGGGCCGCTGTCTGCGCCTGTACACCAAGGGCGACTTCGACGGCCGGCCGCTGGCCGATGCACCGGAGATCCGCCGCACGGATCTCACCGAGGCGGTGCTGGCGCTGCACCACAGCGGCGTCCACTCGCTCGCCGAGTTCCCGTTCTTCGAGGCTCCGCCCGCCGCGGCGCTCGATGCCGCCGAGTCGCTGCTGGGCAAGCTGGGCGCCGTCAGTGGCGAGGGCTCGCTGACCGAGCTGGGGAAGCGGCTGCTCGAGTTCCCGGTGCACCCGCGGCAGGCACGGCTGATCCTCGAGGCCGAACGGCGCGGCGTCGGAGAACGGGGGGCGATGCTCGCGGCCCTGTTGGGCGAGCGCGACATCCGGCAGGAAGCGCGGGGGCGGTTGCAGGGCGATCGGCGGCCCGACGCGAACGCGCTCGCCGGTCCGTCGGACCTGCTGGAGCTGCTCGAGCGCTTCGAGGTCGGGCTCGCCACGGGCGCGCGCGCTTCGGGCCTGGAGCAGGGCGCCTTCAGCACCGTCGACCGGGTGCGAAAGCAGCTCTCGCGGTTGGTGCGCGCCAAGGTCCCCCGCCCCGCCTCGCACCAGGACGAAGAGACCGCGCTGCTGCACGCGGTGCTCGCCGGCTACCCCGATCGCGTCGCCCGGCGGCGGCGGCCGCGCGCACCCGAGCTGATCCTCTCCGGCGGCGGCCAGGCCACGCTCGACGCGAGCAGCGTCGTTCAGGACGCCGAGTTCCTCGTCACCGTCGACGCCGAGGAGCGCAAGGGCGCGGTGATCGTCCGGCTCGCCTCGCAGATCGAGCCCGAGTGGTTGCTCGAGCTTTTCCCCGACGCGATCGCCGACGTCGATGCCCTCGAGTGGAACGCGACGACCTCGCGGGTCGAGCGGATCACCCGGCTCTCCTACGGCAGCGTGGTGCTCGAGGAGACGCGCAAGCCGGCGCTCGCCTCCGAGGAAGCGGCGAAGGTGCTCGCCAGGGCCGCGGTGACCGCTGGCATCGAGAAGTTCGTCGACCCCGAGGCGCTCGCCCGGCTGCGGACCCGCCTGACGCTCGCGCGCGAGGCCTTCCCCGACGCCCAGTTGCCGGTGTTCGACGACGCCTTCTTGATCCACGGCCTCTCCACCGCCTGCCTCGGCCTGACGACCTTCAACGAGCTGCGGGAGAACTGGACCCTCGACCAGCTGACCGCCCAGCTTTCGCCCGACCAGTCGCGGCTGCTGCGCGATCACTTCCCCGATCGCGTCACGCTTCCCCATGGCCGGCCGGTGAACGTCAATTATGAGGCGGCGAAGCCTCCGTGGATCGAGTCGAGGCTCCAGGACTTCTTCGGCATGGCCCAGGGGCCCAGCGTCGGCGGCGGACGGATCCCGTTGGTGATCCACCTGCTCGCGCCAAACATGCGCGCGGTGCAGGTCACCACCGATCTCGCCGGCTTCTGGGAACGCCACTACGCGGGGATCCGCAAAGAGCTGATGCGGAAGTACCCGCGCCACCACTGGCCAGAAGACGGCCGCACCGCCGTGCCGATGCCGCCCCGCCCGCGTCCGCCGCGCAAATAGCCACCGTCCCCTCGTCCGGCGACTACCGGTCCTCGAGCGGCTTCAGGTCGTGCAGCGGCGCCAATCGCGCCAGCACCGGCCACGCCAGCGCGACCACCCCGACGATGATCACTGTCCCGATTCCTCCGCCCACCACCGACGCTACGGGACCGAACAGGGCAGCGGTCGCTCCACTCTCGAAACCGCCGAGCTCGTTCGAGAACCCGATGAAGACGTGGTGCACCGCCGAGACCCGGCCCCGCAGCGCGTCGGGGGTCAGCACCTGCTCCAGCGTCAGCCGGATCACGACGCTGATGTTGTCGAAGACGCCGCACATGAACAGGCACGCGAGCGAGAGCGGGAAGCTCGTCGACAGCCCGAAGCCGATCGTCGCCAACCCAAAGCCGACCACCACCCCCATCAACACCACCCCCGGGCGCTTCCAGGGCGGCAACCGGGTGGTGAGCAGCGCCATCATCAACGCTCCCGCCGCGGGCGCTGCGCGGAGCCACCCGAGTCCGGTCGGCCCCACCTGGAGCACGTCCTTGGCGAACATCGGCAACAGGGCGACCGCTCCACCGAGCAACACCGCGAAGAGATCCAGCGTGATCGCCGCGAGGAAGACCGGGTTGCGCAGGATGAAGGAGAACCCGGCGAACATGTCCCTCGCGGTGCGCTTCGTCTTCTGCTCCCCAGGAGGCCGCAGCGGCAGGCTGAAGAGCATCACCACGAACAGCAACTGGCCGCCAGTGCCCGCGAGGTAGGCGATCGTCGCGTCTCCCC
This sequence comes from Archangiaceae bacterium, assembly GCA_043776025.1. Lineage (GTDB taxonomy): Bacteria > Myxococcota > Myxococcia > Myxococcales > Myxococcaceae > JAYVRT01. The sequence goes on from JAYVRT010000670.1 coordinate 2,468, forward strand.
GGATCGCGATCAGAAACCCCGCCACCGCCGGTCCGACGATCGAGGCCAGCTCGAAGCTGGACGAGAGCCAGGCGTTGGCCTGGGCGAACTGGTGCGGCGGCAAGAGCTGCGGCAGCAGCGTCCCCACCGACGGCGAGCCGAACGCCCGCGCCGCACCAATCAACACCAGCAGCGCGTAGATCAGCGGAATCGGCCCGTGGAAGAAGGACACGGCGACCAGGCCCGCGGCGGCGAGCGCGAAGACCAGGTGGGCGAGCACCGCGATGTGACGGCGGGGAAACCGGTCGACCGCGTTGCCCGCCGGCAGCACCAGGATCAACACCGGGATCAGCTCGAAGACGCCGACCAAGGCCAGCGACCAGGCGTCGTGGGTGCGCTCGTACAGCTCCCAGCCGACCGCGGTGGAGATGATCTGAACCCCGACGACTGAGGCGATTCGCCCCAGCGCGAAGGTCCGGACAAAAGGGATCCGCAACACCGCCAACGCATCGGAAGCCAAAGTCCGCCTCCCTTACTAGGTTCTGTGGCCCATGCAGCTCACCTGGCCCGGTCACGCCCAGCTGTTCCTCAACGCCGCGGGGAAGACGCTGCTGCTCGACCCCTGGTTCGCGGAGCCGGTCTTCGCCGGGGCGTGGTTCCGCTACCCACCGCCGCCCTACCCCGACTCGTCGTCGATGCCGCCGCCGGACTTCCTCCTGCTCAGCCACATCCACCCCGATCACTCGGGCCCGGCGACGCTTGAACGGCTGTCGAAGGACACCCCGACGTTCGTGCTTTCGTTCCCCTCGGGCGCGCTCAAGCGCCGGCTCGATCGCGCCGGCTTCACCCGCGTGCACTGGGTCAAGGCGTGGGAGCCGGTCGAGCCCGCACCGGGGCTGAAGCTGACCTTCGTGCCCCACGACCGCGGCTGGGAGGTGTCGTCGATCGTCGTCGAGGCCGACGGCGTCCGGCTCTACCACGGCAACGACAACACGCTCAGCCTCGCGGCCTACCAACAGATCCTCGAGCGCCTCGGGAAGATGGACCTCGCCTTCCTGCCCTTCGCCGGCGCGTCGTCCTATCCGACCGGCTTCGACGGCGATCGCGCCACCCTCGCCAAGCGCTGCGCGCAGAAGAAGGCCGAGGGCATCCAGCGCTTCCTCGACGGCATCGAGGGGCTGCGTCCGACGGAGGCCGCGCCATTCGCCTCCAGCTGGGCGCTGCTCGAGCCGTCGGAGCTGTGGAAGAACTTCCTCGATCGCCCGACGCCGGACGAGGCGCTCAAGGCGGCGATGCCGCTCGCGGCGAAGGTCGGCACGCACTTGCTGCACCTCGAGCCCGGTGACGAGTGGAGCCCGCAGACCGGCGCGATCAACAAGGGCCTGTGCACCGGCTGGGGCTACGACGCCGCCTCGGTCGATCGCTACGCGAAGCAGGAGGCGGTGCGGGTGGCCGCGGCGCTGAAGAAGTTCCGCCAGCCGGTTCAGCCGGTCTCGCCGAGCACGCTCGACGCGGCGGTGGGCGACTACTTCCAGGTGATGCTGCAGCAGACCGCCGCCACGACCCGCGAGCTGACGATGAAGGCCGGCTTTCAGGCCGAGGGCGCCGGCGCCTGGCGGGTCACCTTCAGCCCCGGTCAACCGCCGCGCTTCGACACCGGGCTGGTCGGCGACGAGGACGAGACGCTCACCCTGCCCTCCGGAGAGCTCTGGGCGCTGCTCACCACCTCGGCCAACTGGGAAGACGTCTGGTACGGCTACCGGCTCAAGGTCCACAAGCGCGAGGGCGCCGGGTACTACCGGGCGTTCTGGGAGATGCTGCTCAACTTCGACGCCGAAACGCTCAGCGAGTCGCTGGCGAAGAGGTACGGTTAGAAACCGAGGATGCCCAGCGCGAGGCCAGTGAAGCGGTAGAGGATCGCGAGCGACGGTCCGCTCAGACCCTCGAGCAGCCCCATCGAGACGGTGAAGAGGATGAAGGCGACGCAGAGCGCGTACGGCGCGCGGATCGTCATCGCCCAGATGTCCCTCATCGCCCAGCGGCCACCGTCGCGGATCCGCGCCTTGTCTTGCCAGCGAAACTGCAGCCACGCGAACGGGGTGAGCGCGCACATCCAGGCGACGAAGTTCACCAGCGGCACGCCGTGGAAGAAAGGAGGCAGCGTCGAGTCCCAGACCCAGCAGCCCGCCGCGGTCGCGAGCGGGTCGATCTGCAGATCGAGGAGCATCGCGCCGACCGCCACCAGCACCGCCGAGAGCGCGTTCGACTCGCGGAGCACCGGCACCCAGGTGCGCAGCCGCCAGACGACGAAGGTCGACATGTAGAGGACGACGCACCAGCCGACCATCGTCGCCACCGGCGCCAGCAGCGGTGGGATCAACGTCAGCTTGAGGTTCGTCTCCTGGAAGTAGCCGAGGAGGATGCCGCCGTTCTCGAGCAGCCCGCCGTAGACGAGCCCCGCGCCGAAGAAGAGCCCGACGTGCCCGCGCTTCGCCCGCGCCGCGTGCCACAGCATCATCCCGGCCCAGAAGAAGTTCGACAGCTCGTACCAGTACAGCATCTGCTTGCCCTGCAGCGGCGACGGCCGGTGCCAGGCCATGATCATCACCGGCAGCAGCAGCGCGGGGCCGAGCGAACCCACCAACAGCCACAGCCGGCTGTCGACGTCGGGCGCCCTGAACGCGCGGACGAGCGTGAAGATCACGAAGACGCTCAGCGGGAACATCGCGGTCCACGCGGTCTCTTCGCGCGGAGGCGAGAAGTTCGTCAGCGCGGTGTTGAGCAGCAGCGTCCCGTAGAAGAAATAGAACCAGGCCGGTAGGTTCACGGCGACCTCGCGGCGGGCGCGGCTCCACAGCCGTTCGCCTTCGAGTACGCCCTCTGGGAGCTCCAATTCACCGGTGCGCGGGGTCATGCGGGGCGCACCCTGACACGCCCGCCGATGTAGGAGTCAAGCCGGGGTAAGGTCGCTCCCAGTGGACGCACGACCCATCATCGTTCTGAGCCTTTCGCTCGTTGCGTGCCGGATCGAATCTGTCTCCCCGCAGGCGCAGGAAACGACCGCCGCGACCGAGAGCCCGTCGGGTGATGTGTGGATCTACACGTCGATGTACCGAACTGTGGTCGACACCCTCGATCCAGTGATCAAGCAGCAACTGCCTGCGGTTACGGTGCATTGGTACCAGGCAGGGAGCGAGAAGGTGCTCTCGAGGCTAGAAGCCGAGCTCTCCGCGGGTGGGACTCAAGCAGATCTGATCGCCACCTCCGACCCGTTCCTCTACGCGCGCTTCAAGGCCGAGGGCCGGTGGCTTCCCTACGCGTCGCCCAACGGTCAGCGGACGCCGCGCTCGCTGGTGGACCTCGACGGACAGTTCGCGACGATTCGCCTCTCGACGATGGTGCTCGTCTGCCGCAAGGGGCTCGAGCCGGCGCCGGCCGGGTTCGACCAGCTGACCGACCCACGGTGGAAGGGCGAGGTCGCGCTCGGCGATCCGCTCACCTCGGGCACCGCGTTCACCTGGTCCGTCTTCATGGAGCAGGCCTACGGCGAGGAGTACTTCGCGAAGCTGCGTCAGAACGGTGCCCGGATCGCCGGCGGTAACGCCGCGGTGCTCCAGAAGCTCGAAGGCGGTGAGGCGAAGGTCGGCGTGCTGCTGCTGGAGAACGCGCTCGTGGCGCGCGCCAAGGGCAGCCCAATCGAGATTCGCTGGCCTTCGGACGGCGCCGTCACCATCCCCGGCTACGCGGGGATCCTCAAGTCGACGCGGCACGCACGCGCCGCCCAGGCCGTGCTCGACGTGCTCCTCTCGTCCGCGGGGCAGGCGGTGATCGTCGAGGGTGACATGCACGCTGCCGATCCCCGGCTCGCCGGGCCGAGGGGAGAGCCCGGGCTCGAGGCGGTGATCGCCAAAGCCCGCCCCTGGGACGAGGCGATGCTGAAGCGCGGAAACACCGAGGGCGCGCGGGTGAAGCAGACCTTCAGCGGAGCGTTCTCGAAGTGAAGCGGCCGCTGCTGCTCACCGCCCTGGGCGCACCGCTGCTCGCGTTTGCGCTGCTGCCGCTCGCGCGGCTGATCGCCCGGGGGCTGCCGCACCTCGACGCGATCTCGACGCCCCAGGCGACCCGGGCCCTGATCGGCACGCTGCTGACCTCGGGGGGAGCGACCCTCTTCGCGTTCCTGCTCGGGTTGCCGCTCGCGGTGCTGCTCGTCCGCACCGACCTGCCCGGCCGCCGCGCGCTGACCGCGATCTTCACCCTGCCTTCGGCGGTCCCACCCTTCATCTTCGGCATGGGCTGGGTCGCGCTCGCCAACCCGAAGGCGGGGCTGCTCAACCTCGCGCTCGGAGAGGGGACGCTCAACATCTACGGCACCCGCGGCATCGCCTTCGTCCTCGGCGCGTGCGGACTTCCGCTGGTGGTGTTGGCCGCCAGCGCCGCGCTCGCGCGGATCGACGCCTCGCTCGAAGAGGCTGCCCGCCAGTGCGGCGCCGGGCCGCTGCGGACGCTGGCGACGATCTCTTTGCCGCTGGCGCTCCCCGGCGCGCTGTCCGGAGCCGCGCTGGTGTTCCTCTTCTCTGCGTCCGCGTTCGGCGTTCCCTATCTGCTCGGGGTCACCGCCTCGCCGCCGACCACCACCCTCACCACGCACGTGTACGGGCTGGTGCTGATGGGGCGCCCGGGCCTCGAGTCGGCGGGAGCGATCGCCCTGCTCCTGCTGGCGATCGCCTCGGCGGTGCTCCTCGCCAGCCGCCTGATGGCGCGGGCCGGCCGGGTGCGCCTCGCCTCCGGCAAAGGCCTCAAGCTTCGACCGCTCGCCCTCGGCCCGTGGCGGGCGCCGCTCGCGGCTGGGGTGATCGTGCTCGCGGTGCTCCTGGTCGCGCTGCCGCTGGGAGCCGTCTTCCTCACCTCGCTCGAGCCGAGCTTCGGACGGCTCGACGGCCTCTCGTTGCAGCACTGGGGCCGGCTGCTGCACACGCCCCGGGTCGCCTCCGCGGCAGCGCGCAGCATCGGGCTGTCGGCGTTGGCGGCGACGGTGGTGACCGCCCTCGGGCTCGGGTACGCGCTCGCCCGCACCCGCCTCGGCCCCGTCGGCCGCGCGCTCGAGCTGTCCGCGGCGTGGCCGTACGCCGTGCCAGGAGCGGTGCTCGGCATGGCGCTGCTGATCTCTTTCTCCACCGACTGGCGGCTGGTGATCGCCGGCCGCTTCGCCGTGGTCCTCGCGTTGGCGAACACCGTGTGGCTGGTGGCCGTTGCGTACATCGCCCGGCACCTCGCGTTCGGCGTGCGCCACGCCTCCGACGGCCTGGCCCAGACGGACCCGTCGCTCACCGAAGCGGCGCGGGTGGCGGGAGCAGGCCCGGTGCGCGCCTTCTTCGACGCGACGCTGCCCCAGCTGCGGGCGCCCCTGGTGGCGGCGTTCACGCTCACCTTCCTCACCTGCGCCACCGAGCTGACGCTCTCGGTGTTGCTGGTGCCAACCGGTCAGGACTTGCTGGGGACGTTGCTCTTCGAGTTGATGAGCTACGCCGACCCCGCGGCCGCTTCGGTGCTGGCGACCGGGTTCGTGTTGATCGTCCTCGCGGTGCTCTCCGCCCGCGCGGCGCTGACGCGGAGGACCGCGTAGGTGGCCTTCGTCGAGCTCACCGCGCTGGAGAAGTCCTACGGCGCAACCCCGGTGGTGAAGCAGCTCTCGCTCAGCGTCGCCAGCGGCGAGCTGGTCGCGCTGCTGGGTCCTTCGGGCTGCGGCAAGACGACGACGCTGCGGATGATCGCCGGGCTCGAGCAGCCCGACGCGGGGACGATCGCCATCGACGGCCGCCCAGTCGACGGGCCGGGGCTTCACCTGCCACCCGAGGCGCGGGGCCTGGGGATGGTGTTCCAGAGCTACGCGATCTGGCCGCACCGCACCGTCGCCGAGAACGTCGAGTACCCGCTGAAGCTCAAGGGGCTGGGCAAGAGTGACCGCGAGGCGAAGGTGAAGCAGGCGCTCGGTTGGGTCCGTTTGGAGGCGCTCGCCGACCGCCGGCCCGACGCGCTCTCCGGCGGCCAGCTCCAGCGGGTGGCGCTCGCCCGGGCGCTCGTCGCCGACCCGCGGGTGCTGCTGCTCGACGAGCCGCTGTCGAACCTCGATGTCCAGCTGCGCGAGGAGCTCCGCGCGGAGATCGCCGCCCTCCGCGCGCGGCTCGGGACGACGATGGTCTACGTCACCCACGATCAGGGCGAAGCGCTGGCGCTGGCGGATCGCGTCGCGGTGATGAACCGGGGGGTGATCGAACAGATCGCCGCGCCGCAGCGGCTCTACCGCGAGCCGGCGACCCCGTTCGTCGCCCGCTTCGTCGGGGGCGCCAACGTGCTCGACGGCGTCAGCGAAGGCGCGGCGGTGCGGGTCGGCCAGACCCTGCTCGCTTGCGAAGCGCCGCTGACGCTGCCGACGGGGAAAGGCCAACTGGTGGTCCGGCCGGAGGATCTGACGCTCGCCCCCGGCGAGGGGCCGGTGCTCACCGCCCGGCTCTTCCTCGGCGGCGCCACCGAGTACCACTTCGTCCTCGGGGAACAGCCGCTGCGGGCGCTCGGCCCGGCGACGGACGCGTTGAAGGTCGGCAGCCCGGTGCGGGTGACCCTGCGCCAGGCCCGCTGGTTCGCCCTCTAGGATCGGCGTGTACGCCCGGTCACGTTGAGGTAGACGGGCGAGAAGAATGTCCGCTCCGGTCAGCTACCGCGTCTCGATGTCCCGGCCGCACTCGCACCTGTTCGAAGTGCAGGCCCACTTCCCTTCCGCCGGCGACGAGGTGATCGTCGCGCTCCCGGTGTGGACCCCGGGCAGCTACCTGGTGCGCGAGTACTCGCGGCATGTGCAGGAGCTGCAGGTCCTCTCGATCACCGACCAGCCGGTGCCGTTCGAGCGCCTCGACAAACGGTCGATCAAGGTCAAGGCCGGCAACAAGCCCTTCCGCCTCCACTACAAGGTCTACGCGAACGAGCTCACCGTCCGCACCAGCCACCTCGACGGGACGCATGGGTACTTCAACGGCGCGACGCTGTTCTTCTATTCCGAGGCGCTGCGCGATCGGGAACACCGGGTGGCGATCCACGCGCCTCAGGGCTGGCGGACCACCTGCCCGCTGCCAAAGCAGGGCGTGGACTTCATCGCCACCGACTACGACGAGCTGGTCGACTCGCCGTTCGAGATCAGCCACCACGCGCCGCTGACGTTCACCGCCGCCAACGTCCAGCACGAGATCGTGCTCTGGGGCGAGCCGCAGCTCGACGAGAAGAAGCTGGTCACCGATCTGGCGAAGATCGTCGAGATCGAGGCGGCGATGTTCGGCGGCCTGCCGATGAAGCGGTACGTCTTCTTCATCTATGGCACCGACAAGGGCCGCGGCGGCCTCGAGCACAAGGCCTCGACCGCGCTGCTCTTCCCTCGCAACGGGTTCGGCGGCAACAAGGGGTGGGAGGACTTCCTCACCCTCGCGGCGCACGAGTACTTCCACCTCTGGAACGTGAAGCGGATCAAGCCGAAGGCGTTGGTGCCCTTCGACTACGCGAAAGAGAACTACACCCAGCTGCTCTGGGCGTTCGAGGGCGGCACCTCGTACTACGACAACCTGTTGGTCCGACGCGCCGGCCTGATGACCGCGGCGCGGTACCTCATGCGCTTCGGGGAGTCGCTGACGGCGCTCACCCAGACCTACGGACGCCGGGTGATGCCGCTGGTCGACGCGTCCTACCTGTCGTGGATCAAGCACTACCGGCCCGATGAGAACACGCCGAACACGGCGATCAGCTACTACCTCAAGGGCGAGATCGTCTGCTGCCTGCTGGACCTCACCATCCGCAAGGCGACGAAGGACGCGAAGAGCTACGACGACGTGCTGCGGGCGATGTGGAAGAAGTGGGGCGACGGTACGGGCGTCCCGGAGGACGGGGTGGAGAAGATCGCCTCCGAGGTCGCGGGCGTCGATCTCAAGCCCTTCTTCGACCGCTCGCTGCGCAGCACCGAGGACCTCGACTACTCGGTCTTCTCCCACGTCGGCCTCGAGGCGAAGTTCCGGGTCCGCGAGTCGGCGAACGACAAGGGCGGCAGCGCCCCGCGGGTGAAGGCGGGCGAGGAGAAGCAGCGCGGGTGGATCGGCATCCTCACCCGGGGCGCGGCGACGATCGCCAGCGTGCTCGAGGGCTCGCCAGCGATGGAGGCCGGGCTCTACCCCGAGGACGATCTGATCGCGCTCGACGGAATGAAGGTGGACGGCGCCGGACTCCTCGCGCGGCTGGAAGAGAAGAAGCCCGCGGAGAAGGTGCGGATCACCGTGTTCCGGCGCGACCGGCTCACCGACGTCGAAGTGACGCTCGGGGTGAAGCCCGCCGACGCGGTCTACCTGGCGCGGGTCGACGGTGCGACCGACGACCAGAAGGTGGCGTTCCGCAACTGGCTCGGCGCGGCCTGGGATGACGGCGTCGAGCCGCGGCCCACGCTCTGACCCCCTGTCAGGGCCCCTCAACCGATCGCTGACAGACTGTCCGGCGCGCGCCCGCGGTGGCGCGGGTGCGGCCGCGATTTGTCTGCCGATTCTCGCTGGCGCGCCCCGTGCTCTGGATCTGGCGCATGCGCGCCTTCACCCTGGGTTGCTGCCTCGCCGTCGCGGTCACTGTGAGCTTCATCGCCAACGCACTCATCGGAGCCGCGCTGCAGCCGCTGCGGGTGCCTTCCGGCCATGCGCGGGTAAACCCAGCACGCGAACTGCGGTCTCTCGACGAAAGCAGGCTGGGGCGCCTCTTCGGCACGCCGCTGCGGCCACGGGTGGCGCCTCCTCCGCGCCGGGCGATTCCACTGAAGCTGCTCGGCACGCTCGACGATCACGCAGCGGCCGTCCTCGACCCGGCCACCGGCCATTGCCGCACGCTGCGCGTCGGCGACACCTGGGACGACATCGAGTTGGTCGAGGTCGGCCACGGGGCCGCGACGGTCCGGCGGGGAGGCGCGATCGAGCCGCTGGGCCTTCGCGGCGCCGTCGAAGCCACGCCTTCCGACGCCGCTGCCTTCGCGGTGGTCGTGGGCGCCGCCGGGGCGAAGGTGTCGCTCTCCCGCGCCGAGCTCGAGCGCCGCTTCTCCGAGCTCGCCAACCAGGCGATGACCGGTGCGAGACTGGTGCCTGCCTTCACCGAGGGAGCGATGAGCGGGCTGAAGCTGTTCGCCGTGCGGCCGGGCTCGATCTACGAGCAGCTGGGGCTCGCGAACGGCGACGTCTTCGAGGCCGTCAACGGCACCCCGCTGGCGAGCCTGGACCTGGGGTTCGCGGGTCTGACCCGGCTTCGCAACCAGGACCGCGTCCAGCTCGTCGTCAACCGAGGGGGGCAGCGGCTGACCTGGGAGCTGAACGTGAACTAACCCCCGTTTGACCCGACCGGCTTGCGGGGCTACACGGCGGCCCCATGACTCGCGCACTGATCTTCGCTGCCATCGTCTCGATCTTCTCCGCTTGCTCCGGAACCAGCGCCTACACGGCCGACGGCGGCCACACGCGCCAGGGCTGCTCCAACGGCACGGTGGTGATGCCGGTGAAGGTGGTCGATGTGAACAGCAACCCCGTCTCCGGAGCGACCGTCACCGCGACCAACCGCGCCACGGGCAAGAGCGTGACCGGCACGACCAGCAGCAGCGGGTTCACCACCGCGGTCACCGAGGCGCTCGGCGCCGGCGACGTCGACGTCACCGCCAAAGAGGGCACGCGCACCAGCAACGTCTTCGGCTCCTATTGGACCTGTGGCGACTGCGACTGCATCGTCGATCCGCCGTCGGCGACCCTCACCGTCCAGTGAGCCGGAAGGAACGCGCGCGCCCCAACCTCGCTGAGCTCCGGGAGCGCTGCCTCACGGACGGCAAGGCGCTGCCGCGCGGGACCCTCTCCCAGCTCGAGGCGGACTCGCGCCAGGGCGCCCAGGCGTTGCTCAAGGCGATCAAGGGCCGCCAGGCCGCGAACCGTTCGGAGGGCCAGCGGCTCAAGCACCTGCTGAAGTTCGAGCAGGAGCTCTATGCGCAGGGCTTCACCGCGATCGCCGGGGTCGACGAGGCGGGGATGGCGCCGCTGGCCGGGCCGGTCGTCGCCGGAGCGGTGATCCTCCCCCGCGACTACAAGCTGCGCGGCCTCGACGACTCGAAGAAGATCCTCGACCCCGAGCAGCGGGACGCGCTGGCGGTGGAGATCAAGCGGGACGCGATCGCCTGGTCGACGGGCTGGGCGAGCCCGGAAGAGATCGACACCCTCAACATCTACCACGCCGGGTTGTTGGCGATGCGGCGCGCGGTCGAAGCGCTGACGACGACGCCCGACTTCTGCCTCGTCGACGCCCGGCGGATCCCGCACATCCCCCAGCAGCAGCGGGGAATCATCCACGGCGATGAGCTGTCGATGTCGATCGCGGCGGGGTCGATCATCGCCAAGACGACCCGCGACGCGTTCATGATCGAGCTCGACGCCAGGCACCCCGGCTGGGGCTTCGCGTCCCACAAGGGCTACCCGACGCCGGAGCACCAGGCGGCGATCGAGAAGCTCGGAGTCCTGCCGTTCCACCGGCGCAGCTTTGCACCGGTGAAGCGCGCGCTCGGGCTGCTGCCGGTGCAGGAAGAGTTGGTGTTCGCGCGGCCGAGGAAGAAGCGGGCGTGAGCGGCGACGTCGCGATCGACGTCTGGCTCACCACTTTGGGCTACGGGCTTCCAACGACGAAGCCCCGGGCGCGCGCCGCGCTCGAGGAGGCGGGGCTGACCCGGGCCGGCAAGCTGCGCATCAGCGACGAGAAGCTCCCGAAGGCGCAGCAGGTGCTGCTGGCGAAGTTCGCTCTCCACTGCCCGACACCGGAGTGCGTCGCCTTCGCCAGGGGTTCGGGCAGAGAGCCGCTGGCCTGCGATCCGAAACCGACCTGCGAGCGCTGCGGCGGCTCCAACAACCGCCGGGCAGCGACCGACCTGATCGACGCCTGCCGCGCGGCGCGAATCGCGAAGGTGGTCATCGTCGGCGGCTCACCCGCGGTCCGTGAGGAGCTCGAGGCGACGCTCGGCGCGGCGCTGCAGCTGCGCCTGGTGGACGGCACCGAACGGCGGACGATCGACCACTCGAAGGCCGACATGGAGTGGGGCGACCTGGTCCTGCTGTGGGGCGCGAGCGAGCTGCACCACAAGGTCTCGATGCAGTACACGAACCTCACCGCGCCCGAGCACAAGCGGAAGCTGGTCCGGGTGCAGCAGCGGGGCGTGGCGGCGCTGCTCCAGGCCGCCGTCGAGCACCTGAAGCGCGGCTGAGCGGCGCAGCGGTGCCGCGCGCCCGACCTACTTCCCCTCGAGCGCCTTGGCCTGCGCGAGGTTCAGCTGCACGATCGCGTTGAGCCCCGCGTCGAGCATCGCGTCGAGCTGCGCCCGGCTGAAGGCGCCTTTCTCCGCGGGGCCCTGGACCTCGACCAGCCGCCCGCCCTCGAGGGCGACGACGTTCAAGTCGACGTCTCCGCCGGAGTCCTCCTCGTAGTCGAGGTCGGCGAACACCTCGCCCTTGACCACCCCGACGGAGACCGCGGCGACCGGCGAGAGCTTCGGCAGCGCCGACAGCAGCTTCTTTTCCTGCAGCTTCCGAAGCGCGAGCACGAGCGCGACATACGCCCCGGTGATCGACGCGGTGCGCGTGCCGCCGTCGGCCTGGAGCACGTCGCAGTCGAGGGTGAGCGTCCGCACACCGAGCTCCTTCAGCGGCACGGCGCTGCGCAGCGACCGTCCAATCAGCCGCTGGATCTCCTGGGTCCGCCCGGTCTGCTTGCCCTTCGCGGCCTCGCGGGCGTTCCGGTCATGCGTCGCCCGGGGCAGCATGCCGTATTCGGCGGTGACCCAGCCGGAGCCCTTGCCCATCAGGTGCGGCGGGACGCGCTCCTCGACGCTGCAGGTGACGAGGACCTTGGTGTGCCCGAACTCGACCTGGCAGCTGCCTTCGGCGTGCCGGCTGACGTGGGGAGTGAGGACGATCGGGCGAAGATCCAGGGGCCCGCGGTTGAATGAGCGCATCGCTCTCGCTTAGCGCCACCGCCGCTGCGAGTCGACCCCTCAGCTGAGCACTTCGGCGCTCGCCGCGATCTCCTCCGACGACTTCCGCGTCGCCACGCCGATGACGCCGCCCAGCACCATCGCCGCGCCGAGCCACAGCCGCGCGCCGACCTGGTCGTGAAGGAACACGATGCCCAGCACGGTGGTGATCAACGGAGAGACCAGCAGCCAGGGCGTCACCTGCGCCACCGGGTGCCGCTGGGTGAGGACGAAGAAGATGCCGTGCCCCACGAGCGAGGCGAGCACCGCCGAGTACGCGACCCCGGCCCAGGCCACCCACGTCGCCGATCGCAGCATCGCCACCGACACCGGCTCGAGCCACAGGCTCAACCCCAGCAGCGGCCCGATCGCGATCAGCACCGTCCACCCCTGCTGGCTGAAGACGTCGAGCCCGGTGAGCCGCCGCATCAGCACCGTCCCGAGCGCGAGGAATGTCGCCGAGACCAGCATCATCGCCAGCGCCGCCGGGCTCTGGAGCACCGCCGGGTCGAAGCCGAGCACCAGCACGCCGAGGAAGCTGACGACGATCGCCGCGCCGGTGCGCCGGTCGAAGCGCTCCCCGAGCAGCCCCCACGCGAGCAGCGCGGAGATCGGCACGTAGCTCTGGAGCACGATCGACGGCGACGCCAGGTTCGTCGACTGCCGCAGCGCCCAGAACCCGATCCCGAAGTGGAGCACCCCGTTGCACAGCCCGACGGCGATCAGCCGCGGCCACTGCCCCTTCGGCGGCCGCTTGACGAACGCCACCAGCAGCGACCCGAGCAGCATCAACCGCAGGGCGGTGAACATCAGCGGAGGAAACTCGCGCAGCGCCAGCTTCGAGGTGAAGAAGTTGCCGCCCCAGGCGAGGCAGGCGATCGCGACCAGCACCGTGTCGCGCCTGCCCAGCTTTCCGGATTGCGTCACTTCGGGGTCTTCGCGTCCCGCCCGTTGATCTGCAACAAGAACGTCTGCACCCCGTCGGCGATCGCCTGGGCGACCTTCGTCTGGTACTCGGCGTCGGCGAGCTTGGCGCCCTCGTCGGGGTGGGAGATGAAGCCGATCTCCACCAGCACCGCCGGCGCGTCGAGGCCCATCAGCACGTAGAACGGCGCCTGCTGCACGCCGCGGTCGAGCGCTCCGGTGGCCGAGATCAACTTCTCGTGAACCGCGTACGCCAGCCGCGACGAGTCGGCGTGGGTCTCGCTGCGCTGGAGGTCAGCGAGGATGAACGAGAGCGTGTCCCCTCCTCCGCCCTTCGCCGCCTGGGGGAACTCGGCGTTCTCGCGGGCCGCGACCTTGCGCGCGTCCTCTCCCGACGCCGCCGCGCTGAGGAAGTACGTCTCGATCCCCTCGGTCTTCAGCCGCAGCTTCCGCGTCGGCATCGAGTTGAGGTGGACCGAGACGAAGAGATCCGGCTTCTGTTCGTTGGCGAACTTCACCCGATCCGGCAGCTGCAACAGCCCGTCCTTCTCGCGCGTCATCCGTACCCGCGCGTGCACCGTCTGCTCCAGGGCCGCCTTCACCTTCAGCGCGACCTCCAGCGCCAGCTGCTTCTCCTTCACCCCGGTGGGAGAGCTCGCGCCGTCCTGGTTTCCCCCGTGGCCGGGGTCGAGCACCACCAGCGGCCCGCCCAGCGCGGGGAAGGAGACGAGAACGATCGGGAGCCACCGGCGCATGCGTGGCCTTGAGCCTATCAAGCCGGCAGCGGCATCACCCGGCGCAGCGCCGACAGCGCCCAGGCGCGGTCGACCTCGTACTCCTCGCCGGGGGCAAGCGCCTGCCAGAGCTTGAGCCCCCGCTCGTAGGCCGCCAGGGGGCTGGTGAGGAACCGGGGCGTGCCTTCGCCGGGGATGAACAGCACCCAGCTGAGCAGCGCCTTCTCACGATCGACCCCGTCGAAGAGCACCACCTCTTCGATCAGCGGCGTCGGCAGCGAGGCGAGCAGCAACACCTTGGTCATCTCGACCACCCAATCCTCCAGGCCGGCGTCGAGCAGCTTCACCTTCTCGATCAGCGTGTTCTGGCTGCGCACGATCCGCCGCCCGGTCGCGACCCCGGCCTCGACGAACGCCTTCTTCCCCCGCGCCACCGCCGACTCGTCGCCGACGCAGACCTGGCAGAAGAAGCCAGACACCGGGTCGTGAAACACCAGGTCGGCCGCGAGCGGGGTCCGCTTGCCGCACTCACAAGCGAGGATGTTGAGCTCGCCCTCGAGCAGCTTCGCCTTCAGGCCCGCGTCGGTCTGGCTGTTGAGGCTGCGCACCAGCTGCACTGAATTGCTTTGCCCGCATGCGGGACACGTCACTTCGGTAGCGACGACAAGGCCCATCGCGCTTCAGACGACGTCAATTCCCGGCTTCCCGGCTTTGAGCTCGCCGATCACCGCCGCGAAGACGCCGGCCTTGAGCAGCGCCGCG
>JAYVRT010000671.1:0-4616 GCA_043776025.1 Archangiaceae bacterium
CCTTGGTCCACAGGCTGCCGGACTTCAGGGTGCCCATGAAGTTGGTGCACTCCTGGCCTTCGAACTTCGCGTCGTCGATGAAGAGCTCGGACTTGTCGGCGAGGGCGATCTGGCTGCCGTCGTTGAGCTCGAACTTGAGGCCGCCGCCAGAGACCTTCAGCGTGTCCTTGAGCTCGATCTCGGTGCCGACCTTGAGCTCCACCGGAGCGCCGCCGCCGTCGGGGGTGCGGGTCCCCGTGCCGTCGAGGACGACGATCTTGCCGACCGAGGCGAGCGCTGCGGCAGGGGCGAGCAGCAGCACCGCGGCGAGAATGGTCTTCATCATGACGAGCTCCTTCAGTGGTTCGGCAACAGCTTGACCGTCAACGCGGCCCGGGTCCCGCCCGAATCGACATACGTCTGATACGGCCAGAACCCGGACTTCTTTACTTCGACCTTGTGCATCCCGTCGTCCAGCTTCAACCCCCGCGGGCTCCCCGAGTAGTCGAGGCAGGTTCCGGTGGGCACCCCGTCGAGCCAGACCTCGGCGTCGGAAGGGTCGCAGCGCAGGGTGAGATCCGAGCCCCAGGCGTGTTCTTGCTGGCTCGCCATCCCCTCCCCCACCCGCTGCAGCACCGCCGGCTGCGCGGCGCAGCCGGCCAGCAGCAGGGGCCAGCAAGCCCTCACTTGGCGATCGCGACCTCGACGTTGTTCTTCTTCACCGCGGTCACCTTCAGCGCCTTGGTCTTGAACTTCGACTTGCCCAGGGCCTTGCCAAGGTCCATCGCGTTGCCAGTGAAGGTGACGGTGTACTGCATCTTCCCGTTCTCGAAGTTGCCGTTGGCCTTCACCCCGTGCACGTTGCTCAATGTCTGCACCGACTTGGAGAAGTCCTCGACCGCGTCGAGGTCCGACAGGCCGTTGACGGTGAGCATCAGGTCGTTGCCGTTGACGTCCTTGTTGCGCAGGTACTCAATAACTGGTGCGCGCAGCTCGGCGATGATCCGCGGCGCCTCGAGCTTGCAGACATCCTGCGCGCTGCGGGGGTAGCTGAGGGAGATGGGCATGCCAAGCTTCGACTTGTCTCCGGTGGAGAACTTGCCCGCCACTTTCGCGAACTGATCGCGGCTGCGAACGTCGTACATCGTCAGGTCGTATTCGGCGGTGACGGGGAACGCGAGGAGGTTGGCGGGGTCGTCCTTGTTGGCGTTGTTGTACAGCTGGTACCGGAAGTTCACCGTTCCGTAGACGACGTAGTCGGCCTCGGTGACGTTGAGCACGTCCTTGATCGCCGGGGTCCCCTGGCCGACACCGGCGGCGAGCGTGAGGCTGTTGCCGCCGCCCTTCTCGTCGAGCACCTGCCAGCCGTCTTTCTTGAAGCCCTCGGTCACCATCGTTGAGAGGACCTCGCTCTTGGTGGTGATGCCCTTGTCATCAATCGACTGTTCCTGGGTGAGGATGATCACCTTGTTATGGGCCAGCCGGGAGATCAGGCCCTTGACCGCCTCGAGGTCCTTGTCGAGATCGGCGGTGCCGACGTCGGCCTTGATCACCACGGTGACCATGCCCTTCTCCGACTTCTTGCTGACGACGTCGTACTTCTTCACGTACCCGGAGGCGCGCGCGTACACCTGATCGCGCACCAGCTGGCTGTTGAGGGTCAAGGTGTCGGAGGTGATCATCACTCCCGCCGCCTGCTCCACCGCCGAGCGCAGCGCCTGCTTGAGCGCCTCGTCGTACGCCTTCTGCTCGTCACCGGCTCTGGCGATGATCGCCTGGCCGGTGGCGTCCTTGGTGACGATTCCGGGGTCCGCGGCGAAGGCCGTCACAGCCGCGAGCAACAACCACACTGAGGTCTTGATCATCTTCATGGGTCTTGAGGTCCTAAAAGAAGGTTAGTTGGTGACGATCACCACGCGGCCTTCCGCGAGGAAGCTGGCGTTGGTGGCGAGGAGCTTCTGGGCGTCGGCAGGGTCGAGCTGGAGGTCGGTGCCGTTGGCCTTGGTGGCCTTGAGCACCAGTGGCTTGTCACCCGCCTTGAGTGACTTCTTCGCCTCGTCGAGGCTCTGGACGTAGGAGGCGACGCCGGAGACTTTGCGCGCGTCGGCAGACAGGGAGTCCACCGAGTAGAGCGCCTTGCCCCCCTCATCGAGCACCCGGGGGGACAGCCCAGGGGTCACCTTCAGCCCGCGGGCGTCGATCACCAGGCCGGTGTTGGTCTTCTCGCCCTCGACCTTCACCACCAGCTGCTGCGCCGCCTCGGGGTCGAAGGCCTCGGTGAGCATCGCCAGCGGCACCTCGATGTCGATCTCGACGCCGTTGTCGCTGAAGTAGCGCTTGCCGACGACCTTGTAGCCGCGGACGAGGCCCTCGACGCGGGCGCGGACCTTGTCGTCCTTCATCGCGTCGTCCATCTTCTTCTCGGCGGTGATCGAGATGCCCTTCACCTGCCCGAGCAGGTTGCGCATCGCATCGAGCAACGCCGCACGCTCGGCCCCGAGCCGGGCCTGCGCGGGGTTCTTCACCGACAGATCCGGTGCACCTCCCCCGGTGGCCCGCACCATCTGCCCGCCCCAGTTGACGCCGGCGGCGGTCTTTGGATCTCCAGTGAATTTCGCATCCTTGCCCTCGGAGAGCGCGGCGACGGGCAAAGCGAGAATCAACAGCGCCAGGAAACGCTTCACGGTGACACCCTCCGGGTAGGCAACTTCAGAGGGTTAATCAGAACACAAATTCAAAGCCGCCGTCGTCTCTAGACGAC
Organism: Archangiaceae bacterium; assembly: GCA_043776025.1. Taxonomy (GTDB): domain Bacteria; phylum Myxococcota; class Myxococcia; order Myxococcales; family Myxococcaceae; genus JAYVRT01. Next base: position 2,741 of record JAYVRT010000671.1, read on the forward strand.
TACCTCGCCCTACTCCGCCTGGCCGACGACGTACTGATCGATGAGGCGGCGGTGCCGCTCGGTGAGAAGGGTGAACTTCACCCCGCTGCCTTCGGCGCCGGTGGACAGCCACTCGCGGACGATCTCGCCCTCGGCGTAGATCACCTCTTCCGAGCCGGGCAGCTGGAACTGCAGGCCGACCCGCTTGCCCGACTGGTCGGGCTCGATCAGGTTCGCCAGCGCCACGCCCTCGCGGGAAATGTCGGCGGTGCGGGCCATGTACGGCACGCCGGCGACGTATTTATTCAGGTAGATGTCCAACGGGACGCGGGTGTTCTTGCGCTTTTCGCTCATCGTGACGGCTCCGGGTTGGGTTCGCTTTCCTCACCGCGACAACTCTGCGCCGAGGTGTTGCGAAGCCTACGGGCCTGATCCGTCGCGTCAAAAAAACAGACCTCGCCTCACCGGAAAGCCTCGACGTCATTGATCACCGTCACCGGCCCGAAGCGCGACAGATCTCCCATCTTCTCGGGCGGGCCGACGATCACGATCTGCAGCTGATCGATCTGGCTCAGTTTCTTGACGGCGGCCGTGGCGGCAGCGACGTCGACCCTGGCCACGTTGTCGCGGTAACGCTCGAGGTAGTCGTCGGGGTAGCCGAACTGATCGTAGAGCGCGCGCTCGAAGCAGATCTTGCTGACGTGATCGAAGCGAAAGGCGAAGGAGTTAATCGTCATCTCCGCCGCCTGCTTCAGCTCGGCCGCGGTCGGGGGCGTTTCGCCCGCGCTGGCGGCGAGGATCTTCAGCGCGGCGTCGAGCGCCAGCGGCACCTGCTCTGGCCGGGTGTCGAACCCGGCGAGGAACATCCCCGTGGTCGGGCCAGGGCTGACGGAAGAGTACGCCGAGTACGCGAGCCCCTTCTCGTCGCGGATCTCCTTGTAGAGCCGGCCGACGCCGAACGCGCCGAGGGTGGTGTTGACCAGGCGCATCGCGTACTCCTCGGGGCTCTTGCGCGGGAAGCCGAGGCCGCCGATGCGGATCTTCGCCTGCGCCGTCGCCTTGGGGACGAGGATCACCCGGCGGGTCAGCGGGGGGGCCGGGGGGAACTTCCGCACCGGCTTGTCCGCGCCCTTCCACCCGCCGAGGTGGGTCTTGATCAGCTGAGTGAGCAGGGCGGCGTCGAAGTCGCCAGTGACGAGCAACGAGGTGGCGCGCGGGGAGAAGGCCCTGGCGTGAAACGCCTTGAGGTCGGCGAGGGTGATCGCCTTGAGGCTCGCCTCGGTGGGCTCGCGGCCCAGCAGGGTATCGGCCCCGAAGACGGCCTTGCTCACCGCCCGCGCCGCCAGGCCATCGGGGCGATCGGTGCGGCGGCGAATCGATTCGAGGTCGCGACTGACCGCGACGTCGAAGCGGTCGAGCTGGAACCGTGGCCGCAGCAGGACGTCGGCGAAGACGGGGAACAGCTTCGCCAGGTCGGCGGTGCGGACGCTGAGGTTGATCGTGGCGTACTCGTCCCCTGCCCCGGCGGTCAGATCGGCGGCGTGGAACTCGAGCAACTCATCGAGTTGATCGGCGGTCAGCGGTCCGGCGCCGCCGCTGGCGGCGAGATCGGTGGCGAGCTGGGCGAGGCCGAGCTTGCCCGCGGTGTCGTCGTAGGCGCCTTCCCAGATCAACGCCCGCACGCTCACCAGCGGCGCGGTGTGATCCTCCATCGAATAGAGGGTGAGGCCGTTGGGCAGCTGGCTCTTCAGCGGCCGCTTCACCGTCAGCTCCAGCGGAGGAAGCGGCACGAGCTTCGGATCCACCGCGAGGGCGGCGGGCAGCTCGGCCCAGCCGATGGGCGCGGGGCGGGTGGGCTCGCTGACGAGGCCCGGCTCCGGGCGCGTCACGACGGCCG
>JAYVRT010000672.1:0-4613 GCA_043776025.1 Archangiaceae bacterium
TGCGCAGGTCGAACTCGCTCTTGAACATCAGCGCGCCGGTGGGGCAGGCGCCGACGCAGTTGCCGCAGTAGACGCACGCCGACTCGGGGATGGGCACCGCGTGCTCGGTGGAGATCCGCGCGTCGAACCCGCGGCCCGCGACGGCGATCGCGAAGGTGTTCTGCGCGTCGGTGCCGCACGCCTCGACGCACTTGTAACAGAGCATGCACTTGGTCGAATCGAAGACGTAGAGGTCGTTGTCCACCTTCGGCGGCTGCGCCACCGTCGACGCGTGGGCGCCGTCCGGCTCAGCGTGGTGCCCCGGGTGCGCCGCGTCGCGGACACCCTTGGCGGAAGGAGCGGCCTTGGGTCCGAAGCGTTCGGGCTTCGCGTCGTAGCGTTTCGCGTACGCCTGAAACGCGCTCGCGGTCGACATGTCCACCGAGGAGCCGAGCAGCTCGAGCACCAGCCGGCGCGAGGTCCGCACCCGCTCGGAGTCGGTCTTCACCACCATGCCCGCCTCGACCTTGCGGGAACAGGCCGGCACCAGCGTCCGCGCGCCCTCGAGCTCGACGACGCAGATCCGGCAGACGTTCACCGGCGTGAGGTTCGCCGCCCAGCACAGCGTCGGGGTGTCGATCCCCTGGGCGGCGCAGGCCTCGCGCAGGGTGCTGCCCTCGGGCACGGTCACCGCCTCGCCGTCGATGGTGAGCGCGACCGTTCGGGGAGCGGGCGAGGTCATCTCCGGGACTCCTTGACGGGGAAGCGCTTCAGCGCCGACTCGATCGCGCTCGATGCAGTCTGCCCCAGCCCGCAGATCGACGCGTCGCGCATCGCCTGCCCCAGCTCGTTGAGCAGCTTCAGCTCGTCGCCCCGTGGCGCACCGCGGGCGAGGCGGGCGAGCAGTTCTTCCTGGCGGACGGTGCCGACGCGGCAGGGCACGCACTGCCCGCACGACTCGTCACGGAAGAACGCGGCGATTCGACGCAGCAGCGGCAGCAGCGGCGCCTGCCCGTCGAGGACGAGGACCACTCCCGAGCCGAGGGTAGCGCCGATCTTCCCGGTGTCTTCGATGGTCAGCGGCACCTGCAGCTCGTCGCCGCTGACGAAGGTGCCCGCGGCGCCGCCGAGCAGCACCGTCTGAATCTTTCTCCCACCCGGGACGCCGCCGGCGAGCGCGATCAACGCGTCGAGCCGGGTGCCGAAGGGGACCTCGTAGACGCCCGGCCGCGCGACGTTGCCGCACAGACAGAAGAGCTTGGTGCCGACCGAGTCCTTGGTCCCGGCGGTCGCCCAGGCGGCGGCGCCGTCGCGGACGATCTCCAGCGCGGCGACCAGGGTCTCCACATTGTTGATCGCCGTCGGCTTGCCGAAGAGCCCGACCTGGGCAGGGAAGGGGGGCTTGTTGCGTGGCTCTCCCCGCAGGCCCTCGATCGAGTTGAGCAGCGCCGTCTCTTCCCCGCAGATGTACGCGCCGCCGCCGCGCCGGACTTCCAGCTCGAAGCGGTGGGCGCTGCCCATCACGCTGTGCCCGAGGAAGCCGTGGGCACGGGCCTGGGAAATCGCCTGGGTCAGCCGTTGGGCGGCCAGCGGGTACTCACCACGCACGTAGAAATAGCCGTGCTCGGCGCCAGTCGCGATTGCGGCGATCGTCATCGCCTCGACGAGCGCGAACGGATCCTCTTCGAGCAGCACCCGGTCTTTGAACGTGCCCGGCTCGGACTCGTCGGCGTTGCAGATGACGTAGTGCGGTCGCGCCGGGCTCTTGGCGACCGCCTCCCACTTGCGGCCGGTGGGGAAGGCGGCGCCGCCGCGGCCGAGCAGCTTCCCGTCGGTCACCTCGCGGACGATGCCTTCGGGCCCGAGCGTGAGCGCCCGCCGCAGGCCCGCGTAGCCGCCGTGGGCGCGGTAGTCGTCGAGGCTGTTCGGGTCGACCACGCCCACCCGCGCCAGCAGCTTCGCGCCCGGGCTCTTCGAAGGCGCCGGAGGAGCGTCGACGCGCCGCTGCTCGAGCGCGCGGGTGATCCGCTCCACCGTCGCCAGGCCAAAGCCCCGCTCGAAGGGGTGCTCTCCCGCCACGGTGAGCATCGCCGCCGGCGCGTGCTCGCAGAGGCCGAGGCAAGGGCTGCGCGCCCAGCGGGCGGTGGTGGGCTTGGCATGCGCGGGCGCGCCATCGGCGCGGTGGTGGGTCTCCGACGCCGGCTTGCCCAGCGCGGCCTCGACGCCGGCGCACAGCTTCTCCGCCCCTGCCAGCTGGCAGGCGATGTCGTCGCAGACGTGAACGAAGGCCGAGGGCCGCTCGGCGAGCGCGAGCAGCGCGTAGAAGCGGGCGACGCCGTACGCCTCGGCGGGAGGTACGCCCAGCCGCCGGCAGACGTAGCCCAGCCCACCCGCACTCACCCAGCCGACCCGCGCCTGGAGCGCGAGCAACGCCGGCAACAGCTGGTGCCGGCGGCCCTTGGTCACCGCCGCGGTCAGCGGGGCCTGCGGGCCCGAGGGGCCGAGCACCGCGTCGACCGCGGCCTGCTCGGCGGGCGACTCGGCGCGGTCGATCGGCTTGAGGTCCACGGCTGGCTATCTACACCCACCGCCCGCCCGGGCCGATTGGAATTGGCCGGTGAGCCCCGCGCCCGGTCAATGGTAACCTGTCGGTAACATGAATCCGATGGACGCACTGGGCAACGACGTGCGGCGGCAGATCCTGCTCGAGCTGCGGAAGAAGCCGCGGTCGGTGGGCGCGCTCGCCGAGCACTTTCCGGTCAGCCGGCCGGCGATCTCCCGGCACCTGAAGGTCCTCGAGGAGGCCGGCCTCGTCGAGGCGCGAGATCGCGGCGCCCGCAGCGTCTACTCGATTCGCGTCCAGGGCTTCCGCGCCGTCCAGGTCTTCCTCGACAGCTTCTGGGACGTGGCGCTCTCGCGGCTGGAGGAGCTGGCGAAGGAATGATCACCAGGACCGTGATGCTGGCGTGTACCCCCGAGCGGGCCTTTTCCCTCTTCACCGAGCGCGCCGGCGAGTGGTGGCCGGCCGAGCGCCGCCACACCCGGGATGCGAAGAGCACGATCCGGATTGAGAAGACCGGCCGGTTCTACGAGCGTTCGACCGCCGGGGTCGAGGTCGAGCTGGGCATCGTCCGCCTCTACGAGCCCGCTTCCCGGCTGGTGCTCGATTGGTACCCTGGCACCTCGGCCGCGCAGCCCACCCACGTCGAGGTCCGGTTCGAGCCCGACGGAGCCGCCACCCGGGTGACGATCAACCACGGGCCCGGACCCGCGAGCGCCGAGCTCTACCTCCAACGCGCCGCCGCCTACGAGGCCTCGTGGACCCGGGTCCTCGACGCCTGGCAAGGTGCTGCCTCTGCTTGAGGTTGCGTAACCAGTTTGTTACCACATGGGCCATGAAGACCAAGGGAGCAGGGACGCGTGAGAAGCCGTGGGTCCTCAAGACGCCCAGTGGCTCGTCGCAGTTCGAGGCCTTCGAGGATGCGGCGCTCGATCCACCGGCGCTGGTGGTGAAGGTGGGCAAGACCGAGCTGCGCTACCACCTGTCGTGCGTCAAAGAGCTGCACGCGATGCTGAAGAAGCACGGCGACTGGATGGTGCTCGGCAGCGCCGATGAGCAGAAGCCCGCCGCCGCCGACACCGTCGAGGCGTGGGGCCGGTCTGCGAAGAATCCGGTGAAGGGCTGGTACGGGATCAAGAAGGGGCTGCGCGGCCGCTTCGGGATGTACCTGCCCCCAGTGCTCGAGGCGCTCGGCCTCGCCGAGGTGGAGCACAAACCGAAGAACAACCGGATGAGGGCGCTGTGAAGAAGGTGCTCATCGGGCTGGGCGGGCTGCTGGCGGTCGCCGCGCTGGGGATGACGATCGCGATTCAGACCGCGACGATTGTGCGGCGCCTGCGCGACCCGGCGACACTGCAGCCCAACGGCAAGGCCGAGCGCACCCGGGAGAAGGACGCGCTCGACTACAGCGTCGCAATCCAGATCGCCGCGCCGCCCGAGGCGGTCTGGGCGATTCTCACCAACTCCGCCGGATACCCGGCCTGGAACTCGACCGTGGTGAAGATCGACGGCGACATCGTCGCGCACGGAAACATCAAGCTCGTGGCGAAGGTGGCGGCGGACAAGGCGTTCCCGCTGGCGGTGAGCGAGTTCGACCCGCCGAAGCACATGGTCTGGGAAGACGGCGGCAAGGTGTTCATCGGCGTGCGGACCTTCACCCTGACTCCGAGCGAAGGCGGCACGCTCTTCGCGATGTCCGAGACGTTCTCTGGCCGGATGCTGGGGATGATCGAGCCGTCGCTGCCGGACTTCACCGCCGACTTCAACGGCTTCGCGGCCGACCTGAAGACGAAGGCCGAGGCGCACTGAAAGACGGTCGGGATTTTTGGCGTATTCCGAAGAGCGAGTTCTTAGCCGCCGACGCGCAGCTTCTCGACGCGGATCGCGGCGGCCTTGAACTCGGCGGTGCCGGACTTCGGGTCGGTGGCGTCGATGGTGAGCACGTTGGTGTCCACTTCGTCGGGGAAGTGAAAGGTCATGAACGCCAGGCCCGGCTTGAGCAGCGGGTCGAAGCGCACCGGCGCCTCGACTGCCCCGCGGCGCGAGCGGATCCGCACCACCTCGCCGTCCTTCA
>JAYVRT010000673.1:0-4602 GCA_043776025.1 Archangiaceae bacterium
GCTCGGCGGTGAAGACCGGCGTCTGGGGCGGCGACTGGGCGACGGCGACCTTGATGATGCTCGCGCCGCGCTGGGCCCGTTCGTTGACCTCCCAGATGCCCTGGTTCACCGAGTCGATCTCGCTGGCGAAGCGTGAAGGCGCGATCAGGGACAGCGGCCAGGGCAAGCTGTCCCGCAGCATGCTCGCTGGGTAGCTCCCCTCAGGGGTGATGATCTTCCCGGCGTAGGTGAAGTGCGGGCCGAGCCAGTCGTGCTTCTGGGCGCGGGTCTTGATCGTCTCCAGCGCGTCGAGGTCGCCGCCGACGTCCTGCACGGTGGTGATCCCCGCGTAGAGCAGCGCCCGTGCGGTGTGCTCGACGTCGGGCAGCACCACGTGCCACGGCGGCGACGGCGCACCGGTGAGATGCGCGTGGAAGTCGACCAGCCCTGGCAGGAGCGTCTTGCCGTCGCCTTCGATCACCCGCGCTTCGGGCGGGAACTGGGCGGCGGTGGGCGCGATCGAGGCGATTCGATCACCCGTCACCACCACGTCCTGGTGCTCGAGCACCCCGGCGTCGGTGGCAGTGAAGACCCGCACATCGTGGAAGATCAGCGGACCCTTCTCCGCCCCGGGACTGCGGACGAGCTGGGGGTAGACGTGGGTCGCTGGACAGCCGCAGAGCAGGAAGAGCGAGCCGAGGAGCAGGGTGCGGACCATGCCGCCTGCTACCAGAGGATCAGATCCGGGTCATCCCGAGCCTGTCGAGCAACGCGCGCGCTCCGTTCCTTGTCGGCGCTCGGGATGACCGCGGGCTTAGGCCCTGCCTGGCTTTTGCCGCCACTGGCGCTTCGTCGGCTTCGCCAACCCGGCGCGCCCATGCCAGCGGAGATCGGAGACCGCCCCGACTCCGTCGTTGCCCCGCACCTGCAGCGCGGCGCTGTCAGGAACAGGCGCACACTCGAGCGTCACCACCCACTCGTCGCTCTCGGCGGTCGGGCGCATCGTCAGCACGCTGTGGAGGCCAGCGGTGGAGAGGTTAACGGCGCAGTCTGGCCGGGCGGGCAGGGGAGGCGGCACGCCCTGCATCCGCAGCGGTGGAAGGCAGAAACGCACGTGAAAGCGCGGATCGTCGGCCTCCAGCACGGGCGCATGGTCCTCGCTGACGAAGAACATCAACGACGCCACCAGGGTGATTCCGCTCGAAGCCAGCAACAGCAAGACGTCTGGAGGCATGGTGGACCTCAATGACACCCGAGATTTTTCGAAAGTTCCAGTGGCTGATACACGTTCAGGTCCGATGCCGCGGATCAAGCTCGTCCTGGAGTACGACGGCACCCACTATGTGGGTTGGCAGATGCAACCCAATGGCCCGTCGATTCAGGGCCGGCTGAAGCGGGCCCTCGCGGAATTGCTCGGGACTCCGGTCGATGTCTTCGCCGCTGGCCGCACCGATTCGGGCGTCCACGCCCTGGGGCAGGTGGTGACGTTCGACTCCCCGCTGAATCTTCCTCTCAAGGCGTATTGGATGGGGCTCAACGGCCTGCTCCCGGAAGATGTCGCGGTGGTGACGGCGGAGGTGGTGGACGACGCCTTCGACCCCCGGCGGTGGGCGAAGGGCAAGCGCTACCAGTACAAGATCAGCAACCGGCGCGGGAGATCGCCCAACCGGCGCGGCTCGCACTGGGAGATCTTCCAGCCGCTGGATCTGACGGCGATGCAACAGGCGGCGACCTACCTGCTCGGCCGCCACGACTTCACCAGCTTCCGCGCCGCCAACTGTGAGGCCCGGCACCCGGTGCGCGAGATCCTCAAGGCCGAGATCGAGGGAGCTCCGGGCGACGAGCTGCGCTTCACCGTCGAGGGCACGGCGTTCTTGCGGCACATGGTGAGGAACCTCACCGGAACACTGGTCGAGGTCGGCCGGGGCAAGCAGCCGCCGCTGTGGGTCAAGCAAGTGCTCGAGGCGAAGGACCGGACGCTGGGGGGAGTCACCGCGCCCCCGCATGGGCTTACCCTGCTCGAGGTCTTCTACGGCGAGGCCCCCGGACCCAAGGGACCGATGGACTCGCCCCATGACGAGTGATTCGTCGTACTCTGAAAGGCTCTAAAACCCGTGAGCGAACGAAAACAAAAGCCGCTGGCGATCCTCGAGGAGAAGGTGCGTCAGCTGATGCTGATGATCGGCTTCGGCTTCATCGCGATGATCGGTGGCCTGATGTTCTCCGCGACGCTCTCGATGCGGGTGCACGACCGGTTGGAGGCGACCGATAGCTTCATCGTCCGCTTCCTGATCGCGGTGGTGATCGAGCGCTTCTGGATCCTCGCGATCTTCCCGTTGCTGGTGCACCTCGCGGCGCGGTTCCTCGAACTGCCGCTGTGGCGCACGGCGATCATCGGGGCGTTGACTGGAGATCTCTTCGCGGCGGCGGTGAAGGTCGCCGGCGTCGGAATCGAAGGCACCTTCGGCGACTGGTTCCAGGACGTGGTGCGCGCCGCAACGCTGACCGCTGGGGTCCTCCTCACCGTCTGGGCCGGGAAGCAGGGGAGGCAGTGGGCGGAGAAGCGGCAGCAGGCCGCCGACGTCGCCGCGACGGGCCGCAAGGCGCAGTACGACGAGTTCCTCGCTGCCTCGACCGCGCTGGCCGACAAGAGGGAAGCGGCGGCCGCTAACGTCGCCGTGCCGGCGGTGGTACCGAGCGAGCCGGTGGCAGCCCTCCCCGTCGCAGCCGAAGCGCCTCAAGCGGCGCCGCCCGCGGTTGACCCGAAGCCCCAGAGCTGATCGGGCCGGCCACCACGCTGTGAGGACGGCTCACTCAAATCCGGGCGCACCACTCCGCGCGCGCCGTCGTAGAACTCCTCATGTCGTCAGCTCTGCCGCCGCGTCCGGGTCCCCGGTTGCATCGTCCTCTTCGGCCGCGCTCATACCCGCGCAAGTCTTCGATACTTGGTCTGTTTGCTCCCGCCCAACCGTCCGGGCGCCTGTTGCACGGGTAACTCGGTAACTCGGTAACTCGGTAACTCGGTAACTCGGTAACTCGGTAACTCGGGTCACTCGGGTCACTCGGGTCACTCGGGTAACTCGGGTAACTCGGGTAACTTCAGGTCGGTTCAGGCCCTCGGCTGGGACTTGAAGGCGAGCTTCTCGCCCGCCGCGTCGGCTTCGATCACGTCACCGGGCACGAAGTCGCCCCCGAGGATCTTCAGCGCCAGCGGGTCCTGCAGGTACTTCTGAATCGCACGCTTGAGCGGCCGGGCGCCGTAGACCGGGTCGTACCCCTGGTCGGCGAGGAACAGCCGCGCTGCCTCGGAGAGCCTGAGCTCGAGTTTCTTGTCGAGCAGCAGCTTGTCGAGCCGCAGCAGCTGGAGGTCGACCACCTGCGCGATGTCTTCCCTGCGCAGCGGCTCGAAGATCACCACCTCGTCCACCCGGTTCAAGAACTCCGGCCGGAAGTGATCCTTCAGCGCGGCCATCACCTCGCGCCGCAGCGCATCGGTCAGCGTCTTGCCCTTGCCGGTGAGCCCCGCCTGCAGCTCTTGCGACCCCAGGTTGCTGGTCAGGATCAACACCGTGTTCTTGAAGTCTACGGTGCGACCCTGGCTGTCGGTGAGCCGGCCTTCGTCGAGGATCTGCAGCAGCACGTTGAAGACGTCCTGGTGCGCCTTCTCGATCTCGTCGAAGAGCACCACCGAGTACGGCCGGCGGCGCACTGCCTCGGTCAACTGCCCGCCCTCGTCGTAGCCGACGTAGCCCGGGGGCGCGCCGACCAGCCGCGAGACGGAGTGCTTCTCCATGTACTCCGACATGTCGATTCGGATCATCGCCTGGTCGGAGTCGAACAAGAACTCGGCCAGCGCCTTCGCCGTCTCGGTCTTTCCCACCCCGGTGGGCCCGAGGAAGATGAACGAGCCGATCGGCCGGTTGGGATCCTGCAACCCCGAGCGTGCGCGGCGCACCGCGTTCGAGACTGCCTCGATCGCGCTCCGCTGGCCGACGACCCGGTGCGCCAGCCGTTCTTCCATGTGCACCAGCTTCTGCACCTCTGCCTCGAGCAGCTTCGAGACGGGAATCCCGGTCCACTTGGCGATCACCTGGGCGATGTCCTCGGCGTCGACCTCTTCCTTGAGGAAGCGCTGCTTCTTCTGCAGCTCGCCCAGGCGGGCGGTGAACTGGGCCAGCTCCTTCGCCAGCGAAGGGAGCACCCCGAACTTGATCTCCGCCGCCTTGTTGAGGTCACCCTTGCGCTCGGCGGTCGCCTGGTCGTTGCGTGCCTGCTCGAGCTTCTCCTTGATCCCGCGGATCGCGGCGATCTCCTTCTTCTCCGATTCCCAGTGCGCCTTGAGCGCCGAGAACTTCTCGTTGAGATCGGCCGACTCTTTGTCGATCACCGCCAGCCGTTCACGCGAGTGGGCGTCGGTCTCTTTCTTCAGCCCCTGCCGCTCGATCTCCAGCTGAATCAGCTTCCGGCGCACGTCGTCGATCACCATCGGCATCGAGTCGATCTCGATCCGCAGCCGGCTCGCGGCCTCGTCGATGAGGTCGATCGCCTTGTCCGGCAGGAAGCGGTCGGCGATGTACCGGTGCGACAGCGTCGCGGCGGCGATCAGCGCCGAGTCCTGAATGT
>JAYVRT010000674.1:0-4599 GCA_043776025.1 Archangiaceae bacterium
TCGGTGACGCTACCTTCCGGGCCGACGAGCTCCACCACGGTCACCATCACCCCGAAGGACCAGCTCGACGCGCAGCTGAAGGCCGAGCTGCCGCTGCTCAACGCCGCGGGCTGGCTCCAGACGTCGGCGGCCAGCGCCTCGGCGGATGCGGCGCACGACAGAGAGCGCGCCTCCCGCGACGCAGTGCATCGGCAGGTGGTCTCGGCCTTCTACTCCTACCTCGCGGCCACCTCGGTGCTCGAGTCGGCTCAACGTTCGCTCGCCCTCGCAGAGGCCCAGGTCGAGTTCACCCGGGCCCGCACCGTCGCCGGAGTCGCCAACGAGCTCGAGCTGGCACGAGGAAACGCCGAGGTCGCGCGCAACCAGCAGCTCCTCGCCGACGCCGAGTCCCTGGTGGCGCTGGGGGCCCGCTCGCTGGAGACCCTCACCGGCCTGCTGCCCGGCGCGGTGCCGCCGCTGCCCGCGGACGATCTCCACCCCGCGCCCGCGCTCGAGGCGCTCGCGGCGGGGATCGCCACCCTGCCCTCGGTGCAGGCCGCCGAGGCCGAAGGGACGGCCGCGGGGCGGGTCACCACCGCCGTCACGCTGGCCCTGGTGCCGACCATCAACGCCCAGTTCACCCAGCGCTTCACCAACGCCACCGGCTTCCAGGGGTCGAACTCGCTCTACAACGCGGGGCTCACCTTCAACTGGCGGCTCGACGTGCCCTCGGTGCAGGTGCTGCGCAGCCAGCGGGCGACCGAGGAGTCCGCCTTGATTGCCGTCGAGCGCACCCGGCGGGAGGCATCGGATCAGCTCCACTCCGACTGGCAGAAGACGAAGACGTCGCTGAAGAAGGTGCAGGCCGCGCGCGCGCAGGTGGCCGCGGCGCGCCGGGCCTCGGCCTTGACCCACGAGCGCTGGGCCGCTGGGGTCGCGACCCAGCTCGACGTCATTCAATCCGAGCGCGACCTCTTCGCCGCCGAGGTGTCGGACATTCAAGCCAGCGCCGAGCTCGCGTCGGCCCGGGCGCTCTTGGCGGTCTCCGCTGGAAGCCAGGTGCCGCTGTGACCGCCGCGCAGCCGATTCGCACCCGCCCCGGGTTCTTCAAGCGCTGGCAGACGCTGGGGGCGATCGGGGTGCGGATGATGTTCTTCGACCGCCTCAAGCTCGCCGGCACGCTCTTCGGCGTCGTCTTCGCTGTGGTGCTGGGAAACTTCCAGGTCGGCACCTTCCTCGCGCTGTTGTTCAAGAACCGGATGTTCGTCGAGAACGCGCAGGCGCAAGTCTGGATTACCGCGCCCGGCACCCGCCAATTCCAGGGCGGCACGCTGCTGTCCGACGCGCAGCTTAACCGCGCCCGCTCCACGCCAGGAGTGGCCTGGGCGGAGCCGCTGGTGGTGCAGACCGCGCAGCTAAAGCTCCCCAACGGCGGCAGCGAGCCGGTCTCGCTCGTCGGCGCGCGGGCCCCGCGGTTCGCCGGTGGACCGTGGAACCTCGTCGCCGGCACGGCCGACGCGCTGCTGCAGCCGGGAGCGGTGATCTTCGAGGACTCCGAGCGCGAGAAGTTCGGGGGGCTGAACCTCGGCTCGGTGCGCGAGCTCGCCGGACACCAGGTGACCGCGGTGGGCTTCACCTGGGGGCTGCTGCCCTTCGCTCCCGCCTACGCCTTCACGGAGCAGACCCTGGCCCGGGAGATCACCGGGTTGCCGCCCGACAAGCACACTTTCATCGTCGTCGGCGCCGAACCCGGTGTCTCGCCGACGCAGCTGCGCGCGACCTTACAGTCGGCGCTGCCCGACACCCGGGTGATGACGCGCGAGGAGTACCTGGCGGAGATCCTCAACTACATCCTCACCGCGACGCAGATCGGCTTCAGCTTCGGCACCTCGACGTTCATGGGGCTGCTCGTCGGGCTGATCACCGTGGCGCTCTCGATGTTCTCCTCGGTGGTCGACAACATGCGGCAGTTCGGCACCCTGAAGGCGATCGGCTCGACCACCGGAGACCTCGCGCGCCTGCTCTTCGTCCAGGCGATCGTCTACGGGGTGGTGGGCAGCCTGATCGGCCTGGGGATGATGGCTGCGATGGTGCAGGGAATCCGCAACGCCCAGCTGACGCCGATTCTGCCCAGCGTCAGCATCGGGATCACGCTCGGGTTGATGGTCGGGACCTGCCTGGTGGCCTCACTGCTCGCGCTGCTGCGGCTGCGGCAGCTGGAGCCGGCGATGGTGTTCCGATGAGCCAGGCGGCGATCGAGCTCAAGGGCCTGAGCAAGACCTACGGCACCGGCGCGCTCGCGTTCCAGGCGCTCAAGGGCATCGACCTGCAGGTGAAGCAGGGCGAGTTCCTGATGCTCGTCGGCCCCTCGGGCAGCGGGAAGACGACGCTGCTGTCGATTCTCGGCTGCGTGCTCGCTCCCACCGAGGGCGAGGGTTTCATCTTCGGTGAGCCGATTCACGGCCGGCGCGAGTCCGAGCTGCCCGACCTGCGGCTGTCGTACCTCGGCTTCATCTTTCAGGGGCACAACCTGATGCCGGCGCTGAGCCTGGTGGACAACGTCGCCTTCCCTCTGGAGCTGCGGGGCAAGTCGAGGCACGAGGCGGTCGCCGAGGCGCGCGAGGTCCTGACCGCCGTCGGCCTGGGAGACAAGCTCGAGCGGCGTCCCGGCGACCTTTCAGGAGGCCAACGCCAGCGCGTCGCGGTCGCGCGCGCCGTCGCCGGGCGGCCCCCGTTGATCCTCGCCGACGAGCCCACCGCCGCCCTCGACGCCGAGACCGGGCAGCAGGTGGTGCAGTTGCTCAAGAAGCTGTCCGTGGAGCGTGGCCACACGGTGGTGGTGGTGACCCACGACAACCGCATCTTCCACTACGCGGACCGCACCGTTCACATCGAAGACGGCCGGCTCGTGCCTCCTCCGGAGAAACACTGACATGCTCGACAAGATCCCAGGCAGCGTCCGGGTGGTGCTGTTCTTCCTCGTCCTCGGCAGCTGCGGGGTGCAAATCGTCCGCAACGCGACCGCGGCGCCGGTGACCGTGCCGCTGGCGAAGGACGAGAAGAAGGCCGAACGGGTGGCGGTCTCGCGGGTGGGCGGCGCCGACGCGAGAGGGGAGTTGCCGCCGTCCAGCAAGAGCGTCGTCGGGGGCAATGGCGTCGTCGAGCCGGCGGACCGCGAGACGCGGGTCGCGGCCCAGGTCACCGCGGTCGTCGCCTCGGTGGCGGTGCACGAGAGAGATCACGTGAAGAAGGGGGACCTGCTGGTGCAGCTGGAGGACGGCGTCGAGCGCGCGGCGCTGCGCTCGGCCGAGGCCGACCTCGCCGGCGAGACCGCCAACCTCGCCCGGGTGCAGAAGGGCGTGCGGGTGGAAGACAAGGACGCGGTCGCCGCCGACGCCCAGGCGGCGAAGTCGCGCGCGGAGTTGTCGGCGGGCGTCCTCGTCCGCACCGAGCAGCTGGCGAAGTCGGGGGCCGCGACCCCGGATGAGCTCGAGCGCGCCCGGCGGCAGGCACAGACCGACCAGTCCACCTTCAAGGCCACCGAGGCCCGCTCGCGCGCCGCCGAAGCGGGCAGCCGGATTGAAGAGGTCGCCTTCCAGCGAGCGCGGGTGCTCGCGGCCGAGGCGCGCGTCGCCCAGGCGCAGGCCCAGCTCAACCGCCTCGCGGTGAAGGCGCCGATCGACGCAGAGGTGCTTCAGGTGAAGGTCCGGCCCGGCGAGCTCTACAGCTTTCAGGGCAGCGAGCCGCTGGTGGTGATTGGCGACACCTCGAAGTTGCGCGTGCGGATGGACGTCGACGAGCGGGACATCGCCAGGATCTCCGTCGGGGCCAGCGCCTACCTCACCGCCGACGCCTTCGGCGCCGAGCGCTTCACCGGGAAGGTGGTGGAGATCGGCCGACGGTTCGGGCGGAAGAACATCCGCACCGACGATCCCACCGAACGCAATGACACCAAGGTGCTGGAGACGGTCATCGAGCTCGACGGGGCGGCGAAGCTCGTCCCTGGGCAGCGGGTGACCAGCTTCATCTCTCTCTGAGCGCGTCGGTCCGCGGGCTATCCGAAGAGCTTGCGAACCTGATCGAAGAAGCTCTTCGACTGGGGGTTGACGCCCTCGCCGCACGCCTCGGCGAACTGCTCGAGCAGCTCGCGCTGCTTTGAGTTGAGCTCGGTGGGCGTCTCCACCGTGACCCGCACGTGCTGGTCACCGCGGCCGTTGCCGTGCAGGTGGGGGATGCCCTTGCCCTTGAGGCGGAAGACCTTCCCCGACTGGGTGCCGGCGGGGATCTTCATCTTCACCTTGCCGTCGAGCGTCGGGACGTCGATCTGCGCCCCGAGCGCGGCGTGGGTGAAGGAGATCGGCACCTCGCAGAGCACCTCGTACTCCTCGCGGACGAACAGCGGGTGCTCCTTGACGTGCACCACCACGTAGAGATCGCCGGCGGGGCCGCCGTGCTCGCCGATCTCTCCCTCGCCAGCGAGCCGCACCCGGGTGCCGGTGTCGACGCCGCCGGGGATCTTCACCTGGAGGCTGGTCTCGCTCTCGAGCTTGCCGCTGCCCTTGCAGCCCTTGCAGGGGTCCTGGACGACGTTGCCGGTTCCGTTGCACTGGCTGCAGGGGC
>JAYVRT010000675.1:0-4596 GCA_043776025.1 Archangiaceae bacterium
GGGAGAATCGGCCCGAAGATCTCTTCCTGCATCACCTTCATCGTCTCGTTGGCGCCGAAGACGAGCGCCGGGGGCAGCTTGCGCGAGCCGACCTGCGCCGGCAGCTCGGCGAGCCGATCGACCCGTGCGCCCTTTGCCTCGGCGTCGGTGAGCAGGCCCTTGAGCCGCTCGAAGGCGCGGGGGTTGGCGATCGAGGTGTAGTCGGGGTTGTTGGCCGGGTCGGGGTAGAGGCGGGCGACGGCGGCCTTGAACGCGGCGGCGAACTTGTCCTCCGCGCCTCTGGGCACGAGCACGTAGTCGGGTGCGATGCAGGTCTGCCCAGCGTTGAAGAGCTTGCCGATCGCGATCCGCTCCGCGGCCTTCTCCAGCGGGTAGTCGGGGTGGATCAGCGTCGGCGACTTGCCACCGAGCTCCAGCGTGGTGGAGGTGAGGTTCTCCGCCGCCGCGCGCGCCACCAGCTTACCGACGTGGGTCGAGCCGGTGAAGAGGATGTGGTCCAGCGGCAGTTCGGTGATCGCCCGGGAGACGTCGGCGCCGCCCTCGAGCACCGCCACCTCTTCCGAGCTGAACGACTCGCGGACCGCGCGGGCGATCGCGTCTGACGTTTTCGGGGTCAGCTCCGACGGCTTGATCACCACCCGGTTGCCCGCGGCGAGCGCGCCGGCGAGCGGCCCGAGCGCGAGATCGACCGGGTAGTTCCAAGGGGAGATCACCGCCACCACGCCGCGCGGCAGCGACTCGATGTACGAGGTCGACGGGAGAAAGAACCACTTCGGCCGCACCGGCTGGCGCTCCATCCACTGGCCGACGTGCCGGCGGGCGTTGCGGACGCCGTCGAGGGTGAGCAGGACGTCGGCGAGCAGCGTCTCGTGGCGCGAGCGGTGGCCGAAGTCGGCGGAGATCGCCTCGATGAAGACTTCCTGGTTGGAACGGATCAACTTCTCGAGCCGCTCGAGGCGATCGACGCGGTCCGCCTTCGACGGGAAGGGGTTGGCGCGCTGCGCTGCGCGGAGGCGGTCGTAGGCCAACAGAACGGGCGAGGCGGAGCCAAAGGGAGCGGGGGCGGTCTGCATGGCAACCTCCTGATAACTGGTCGGGCCACGTTTCGCTCAATTGTCTCGTGGCGTCAAACCGCTCGGCACATCGAGCCGGGCGCGATTGAACCCGGGCCGGCGCCCGTGCTAACTGGTCGGACCAGTGATGACGGCGGCGCGCAAACCAGAACGGGTGGCGGACCAGATCGCGCAGAAGCTGCGGGCGGCGATCGTCGGCGGGCGGCTGCGCCCGGGGGACGCGCTGCCGTCGGAGCGCGAGCTGGCGACCCAATACGACGTCAACCGGTCGAGCATTCGCGAGGCGATGGGCCGGCTGGAGACCTGGGGCCTGGTGAAGATCCGCCACGGCGGCGCGACGCGGGTCAGCGACTTCCTGATGAGCGCGGGCCTCGAGCTGCTGCCGCACCTGGTGGAGCTCGGCGGCAAGGTGGATCCGGAGATCCTCGAGGATCTTCACGGCATCCGCGGGATGCTGCTCGGCTGGTGCGCCGAGGTCGCGGCGCGGAAGGCGAACGCCGCCGACGTCGAGGGGCTGGAGTCGCTGGTCGCCCAGCTGTCGGACCCGAAGGCGAAGCCGGCGGTGCTCCAGGTGCTCGACTACGACTTCTACCAACAGCTGGTGCGCATCTCGGGCAACCGGGTGCTGGGGCTGTTCTCGAACGTGGTGCGCGACGTCTACCTCAAGGGGCGCGACCGCTTCACCGGGCTCTACGCCCGCGACGTGTTCGATTCTTCGCACCACCGGCAGGCGGTGGCGGCGATCCGCGCCCGCGACGGCGTGAAGGCCGGAGCGGCGATGCGGGCCCACGCGGCGAGCGCGCTGGCGACACTCTCGAAGGCCGGAGGCACCTGAAGATGAAGGTCGGATTCGTCGAAACGATGCGCGGGTCACTGCAGGACACCTCCGGCGTCAGCTCCACGGTGGAGTTCGAGGTCCACGCCGAGGCGGAGCACCTGCGGGCGTTCTTGCGCGACGGGCACACCAAGCTGCAGGGGATCTTGCGCGCCGCGCCCTATGCGGCCGAGGTCCCGGCGACGGGCGAGCTGACGATCGCCCTGCCCCGCTCGCTGACCTATCGGTTGAGCTTCGAGTCCAACGGGGTGCGCTACCGGCTCGAGGGCGAGAAGCACCCGAGCCTGCTCCGGCCGATCCGCTCGATGACGGTGATGGACGTGGTGCTCAAGACAGAAGACGGCAAAGAGCTGGCACGCGGCGAGATGCGCTTCGCCATCCGCGAGCTGGCCGGGTTCCTCGCCTCGTGGCTCCCCTTCTACGCCGCGCCGCGGGTCTCGCTGGGCATCCGGCGGCGCATGCTGGAGCGGGCGCGGATGACGGCGAGGGTCGAGTGACCCTGCTGCTCTCGCCGAGCGAGCGCACCATCCTCCGGGCGCTGGCCGACGCCGCGCTTCCCGCGGGAGCGCTGCTGCCCTCGGCGTCGGAGTCGGCGCTCGACCGCGCCGAGGCCTTGCTGCACAGCCTCCCCCTCAACCTCGGCGCCGGGTACCGGGCGCTGCTGTGGAGCCTCGAGAGGTCCGCGGTGCTCCGCTTCGGGGGCCGCTTCTCGACGCTGCCGCTGGGGCGCAGGCTCCGGGTGCTGGAGGCGATGCACAAGGCCGAGGCCACCCGGCTGGTGGTGCGCGGGCTGCTGGCGCCGCTGAAGATCGGCTACCTCGACGACCCCGGCGTCTACGCCGCGCTCGGCTGCCGCTACGCGATCGACCCGCCGAAGCAGCAGGAGAAGCCGCGCTGGCAGCAGCAGGTCACCGACGCGCGCTCGCTGCCCGCGGGCGAAGCGCTCGAGTGCGACGTGGTGGTGGTCGGCACCGGCGCCGGCGGCGCACCGATCGCCGCGAAGCTCGCCGAGGCCGGCCACGCGGTGCTGCTGCTGGAGGAAGGTGAGCACTACACCCGCGCGGACTTCACCGGCCGCCCGGTGGACATGCTGCGCAAGCTGTACCGCAAGGGCGGGCTCACCGCGTCGGTGGGCAACCACGTGATCCCGATTCCGATCGGCAAGGGCGTCGGGGGCACGACGCTGATCAACTCCGGCACCTGCTTCCGGGTGCCGAGGAAGACACTCGAGGGCTGGCACCGGGACTTCGCGCTCACCGAGCTGACCGAGGAGTCGCTCGACCCGTATTACCGCGAGGTCGAGGCCGAGCTGGGGGTGGGGATCAACACGCCACAGGCGCTTGGCGCCCCGGCGCGGCTGATCGCCAAGGGCTGCGATGCGCTCGGCTACTCGCACCACGCGCTTCGCCGCAACGCCCCGGAGTGCGACGGCCAGGGGCTGTGCTGCTTCGGCTGCCCGACCGACGCGAAGCGGAGCACCAACGTCTCCTGGGTCCCGCGGGCGCTGGGCCGGGGCGCGCAGCTGCTCACCGGCTTCAAGGTGACCCGGGTGCTGCTCGAGGGCGAGCGCGCGGTCGGCGTCGAGGGCGTGGCGGGAGAGCAGACGCTGCAGGTGCGCTCGAAGGTGGTGGTGATCGCGTGCGGCACGCTCCACACCCCGCTGCTGCTGCTGAAGAACGATCTGGGCAACGCTTCGGGCATGGTGGGGAAGAACCTGTCGATTCACCCCGCCTCATCGGCGGTGGCGATGTTCGACGAAGAGGTGAACCCCTCGCGCACCGTGCCCCAGGGCTACGCGATCGACCACTTCACCTCCGAGGGGTTGATGTTCGAGGGCGGCACGGCGCCGATCGAGCTCACCGGGATGTCGCTCACCGGGTTCGGGCCGTCGTACGTCGCGGCGATGGAGCAGTTCAGTCGCTCGTTCGGCTTCGGCTTCATGGTGAAGGACACCTCGCGCGGCCGGGTGCGGGTCGGCGCCGACGGAGAGCCGCTGATCACCTATTGGCTCAACGAGCACGATCGCAAGGCGATGCAGCGGGGCTTCTCGATCCTCTCCCGGGTCTACTTCGCGGCCGGGGCGCGCGACGTCTACCCCTCGGTGGCAGGCTGGGAGAGGCTGCGCTCGCTCGCCGACGTCTCCAGGTTCGAGGCGGCGCAGCTCGACGCCCGGCAGTTCGACATCACCGCGTACCACCCGCTGGGCACCGCGCGGATGGGCAAGGACCCGCACACCTCGGTGGTGGATCCGACGCAGGAGACACACGACGTTCACAACCTGTTCATCTGCGACGGCTCGGCGATGCCGGGCTCGCTGGGGGTGAACCCGCAGCTGACGATCATGGCGATGAGCCTGCGCGCGGCCGAGGCGGTCGGCCGCCGGCTTGACTCGACGAGGAGGGAAAGAACATGAAGCCCGACATGAGGAACCTTTCGACCCTGGCAGTGCTGTTGCTGTTGGCGGCCTGCGGCAAGACGGTGTTGCAGATGAACCCGGACGGCGGCGGCGGCGGCAACGGCAACGGCGCGGGCGGCGGCGCGGCGGGAGGCTCGGCAGGAAGCGGCGGCTCCGCGGGTGGCGGCACTGGCGGCGGCGCGGCCGGCGGCTCGGGCGGTGCGGGGGGCGGCAGCGCGGGTGGATTGGGATTGTTGTTCGCGCTCCACTCGACCGCGGCGCCGGCTACAGGA
>JAYVRT010000676.1:0-4595 GCA_043776025.1 Archangiaceae bacterium
GGAGTATGTCTGGCGCGCCGACGACTTCATGAAGTCGGTCAACCAGCTCGACAAGTCGGACTTCGCCGGCGCGCCGAGCGATATCACCAAGACGCTCAAGGATCGGATGGTCGAGGTCTACCCGAAGCACTGATCAAGTTTTCTCCCGCGCCTTTGAAAACTGGCGGGGCGTCGCTCCGCTGACACCATCGGGGGATGAACAAGCGCCTGCTCCCGCGTTTTCGCCGCCGCCTCAAGCTCTCGCTCGGCGGCAAGCTCCCCGCTTTCACCGCCGATGTCTCGCCCCAGGGCTTCGCCGCCGAGATGATGCATGTGCTCCGCCCCGGCACCCACGTGCACGGGGAAATCACCCTCGCCGGCCAGGAGTTCACCTTCACCGGGCAGGTCTGCTGGGCGAAGGCGGGCGACCCGCGGATGAGCGTCCGCGGACGGTTCGGGGTCCGCTTCACCGGGATCGCCAACGGCTTCTACGAGCTGTTCCAGTCGGCTTGGTGTACCCCTGGTTAACAGTGTAATCTAAACGCCCACATGAAGCTCCCTCCCAGCGGCACCAGCCACGACGAAGTGTTGAAGCGGATGCGGCAGATGCGGGCCGAGGACGCGAAGTGGAAAGACGGCCGCACCTTCAGCCTTGTCTACTTCGCCGGCGACGACGTCTCCGCGCTGCTCAAGGACGCCTACGGCGAGTTCATGGCCGAGAACGGGCTCTCGCCGATGGCCTTCCCGTCGCTGCGGCGGTTCGAGGCGGAGGTGGTGAAGATCGCCGCCGACCTCTTCCACGGCGACGACGAGGTCTGCGGGACGATGACCTCGGGCGGCAGCGAGAGCGTGATGATGGCGGTGAAGACCGCCCGAGAGTGGGCGCGGGCGAAGGGCATCACCCACCCGGAGATGATCCTCCCGACGACGATTCACCCGGTCTTCGAGAAGGCGGGGCACTACTTCGACGTGAAGATTCACCACGCGCCGATCGGCCCCGACTTCCGGGTCGACCTCGCCGCGGTCGAGGCGTTGATCAACCCCAACACCGCGCTGCTCGTCGGCTCGGCGATGCCGTACCCGCATGGGGTGGTCGACCCGATCACCGAGCTCGCGGCGCTGGCGCAGCGCAAGGGGCTGCTGTGCCACGTCGACGCCTGCCTCGGCGGGTTCTTGCTGCCGTTCGCGAAGAAGCTCGGGCGCGACATCCCCCCGTTCGACTTCGCGGTGCCGGGCGTGACCTCGCTCTCCGCCGACCTGCACAAGTACGGCTTCGCCGCCAAGGGCGCCTCGCTGGTGCTCTACAAGACGCACGCGCTGCGCAAGCTGCAGTTCTTCACCTTCTCTCAGTGGCCTGGCGGGCTCTACATCTCGCCGTCGATGACCGGCACCCGGCCCGGCGGAGCGATCGCCGCGGCGTGGGCGATTCTCCAGTACCTGGGTGAAGAGGGGTACCTGAAGAAGGTGCGGGAGATCCTCGACACCACCCAGCGGCTGATGGACGGGATCGCCGCGATCCCGGGAATGAAGATCCTCGGCAAGCCGCACGGCAGCGTCTTCGCCTGGAACAGTGATCGGGTCGACGTCTACCAACTGGGCGATGCGATGGAGGCGCGCGGCTGGAAGCTGGATCGCCAGCAGCAGCCTCCCGCGCTGCACTGCATGGTGACCCCGGCGCACGCGGCGGTCACCGACGACTTCCTTTCCGACCTGCGCGCCTGCGTCGCCTCGTTGCAGGCCGGAGAGCCCGCGCCCGAGGGCAGCGCCGCGCTCTACGGCATGGTCGGGACGGTGCCAAAGGAGACCGCCGACGGGTTCCTCGTCGACTTCCTCGACGGGCTGTACGAGGCGTGAGCCCGTCACAGACCGCGCTGCTGGCCGCGATCGTGGCCGTCGCGTTCCTCGTCGAGGCGGCCGCTGGCTTCGGGAGCATGGTGGTCGCGCTCACCGTCGGCGCGCTCTTCTTCCCGATGGGCTGCCTGCTCGGCTGGCTGGTGCCGGTGAACCTGGTGCTCTCCGGCTACCTGTTGGCGCGGGGCCGCAAGCACCTCGACTGGCGCTTCCTCTTCTCCTCGGTGGTGCCGCTGATGACCGCCGGGTTGCTGGTGGGCATCGTCCTCGCGCGCTCGACCGACACCGCCTGGCTCAAGCCGGTGTTCGCGCTCTTCGTCGTCGCGGTGGCGGCGCACCAACTGGCGGCGAAGACCGCGCTCGCCCCGCTGTCGCGCCCGGTGGCGAGCGCGGTGCTCTTCGCCGGCGGGGTGGTGCACGGCGTCTTCGCCACCGGCGGGCCGCTGACAGTGTTCGTCGCCTCCCGCACCCTGCCGGACAAGAGCGCCTTCCGGGCGACGCTGGCCGCGGTCTGGGTGGTGCTCAACCTCCTGCTGCTGCCCAGGCTCTGGCTCGACGGCTCGCTGTCGGCGGCGAGCCTGCCGGTGTCGGCGCTGATGCTCGTCCCGCTCGGCGTGGGGATCCTCGCCGGAGAGTGGATCCACCACCGGCTGGCGGAAGAGCGGTTTCGTCGAGTGGTGGCGGTGCTGTTGCTCGGCGCCGGCGCGACGCTGCTGATCACCTCGCTCAAGGGGGCTTAGGTGATCGGCGTGCTGCAAATCGGGTTGGCGTTGATCATCCCCGCGGTCGCGAACTGGGCGGCGGTGCACAACAAGCTGGCGCGGCTGCTCGGGCCGGTGGTGCTCTGCTACGCCACCGGCATCATCTTAGGCAACCTGCCGGTCCACCTCGACACCCAGGTCGCGATGCACACCAGCGAGGCCGCGGTGCCGCTGGCGATCCCGCTGCTGCTGTTCTCCACCGAGGTCCGCAAGTGGCTGACGCTCGGGCCGCAGCTGCTGCTCTCGTTCGCGCTCGCCTGCGTCGCGGCGGTGACGGCGGCGGGAGCCGTCGGCTGGGCCTTTCGCGGTCGCACCGACGAGTGGTGGAAGATCGCCGGGATGCTGGTCGGGGTGTACGTCGGTGGCACCGCCAACATGAGCGCGATCGGCATCGCGCTCGGCGCGAAGCAGGAGACCTTCGTGCTCCTCAACGCCTCCGACGTCATCGCCGGCGGCGCCTACTTGCTGTTCCTGCTCACCGTGGGCCAGCGGGTGGTGTTGTGGATCCTCCCTGCGTTCAAGCCGCTCGATGGGGTCGCCGACCCCGTCGAGGCGCCGTCCGGCGCGGGGCTCAGCCTGGCCAACACCCGCCCGCTGGCGCTGGCGTTTGCGCTGGCGCTCGGCATCGTCGGCGCGAGCGTCGGCGCCTCCCTGGCGCTGTTCGGCAAGCTCGAGCCGCCGTTCGTGCTGCTGGCGATCACCACCCTCGGCATCGGCGCTTCGCTCTTTGCCCGGGTGCGCGCGCTGGCCGGCAGCTACGACCTGGGAGAATACGCGCTGCTGTGCTTCTGCTTCGCCGTCGGGAGCATGGCCGACGTCCGCCAGGTCGCCGGCACCAGCCCGGTGCTGTTCCTCTTCGTGGTGATGGTGATGACGCTGGCGATCGTGCTTCACGTCGCGCTCTCGCGGCTGTTCAAGCTCGACGCGGACACGACGTTGATCACCTCCACCGCCACCATCTTTGGGCCGGCGTTCATCGGGCCGGTGGCGACGGCGCTGAGGAACCGGCAGCTCGTCGGCCCGGGGTTGACGCTCGGCCTCGCGGGGATTGCGCTGGGCACCTACCTCGGGCTCTTCACCGCCTGGGGCTTGCGCGCACTCGGGCCTTGAGCGGGGGCGGGTCAACGCAGACCTGAGGTCGACCGTCACCCCCCCGCGAAGCAGGCATTCCGCCGCACTGAGGGTGGCACTGGCGCTGCAGCCCTTGATCCGCGTGCTCCCCCGAATCTCCCCGGTTGTTGGGCATCACTCCCGTCGAGACCTCTTCGTCGCCCGCCAGCCGATCTTCGACCGCCAGCTGAAGGTGGCCGGCTACGAGCTGTTGTTCCGCAACAGCCCCCAGAATGCCTTCCCGAAGGTCGACTGCGACTCGGCGAGCGCGCAGACGATTCACGACGCCCTCAACGTCTTCGGGCTCGAGGAACTCTCCGGCAACCGGAAGCTGTTCTTCAACGTCACCCGCGAGGTGTTGCTGAGCGGGTTGATTCAGTGCCTGCCGCCGAAGCTGGCCACCGTGGAGATCCTCGAAACGGTGGAGCCGGACCCCGCGGTGGTCGCCGCGTGCCGGGCGCTGAAGCAGGCAGGGTTCACCCTCGCGCTCGACGACTTCATCTTCCGGCCCGGCTACGAGCCGTTGATCGCGCTGGCGGACATCATCAAGGTCGACTTCCTCCAGACCGTCGAGCACGCCCGGCGTGAGGTCGTCGAGCGTCACGCGCGGCCGGGCCGGCGCTTCCTCGCGGAGAAGATCGAATCGGCGAGCGAGCAGGAAGCCGCCGTCGCCGCGGGCTACACCCTGTTTCAGGGCTACTTCTTCGCGCGGCCCCAGATGCTGTCGGTGAAGGAGATCCCGACGGTGAAGGGCAACTACCTGCGGCTGCTCCAGCTGGCCAACGACCCGAAGTTCGACGTCGGCAAGCTGCAGGAGGTCATCAAGCATGACGTGGCCCTGTCGGTGAAGCTGATGCGGTACCTCAACTCGGCGATGTTTGGTTGGGCGCAGAA
>JAYVRT010000677.1:0-4594 GCA_043776025.1 Archangiaceae bacterium
TGCCGGAGCCGAGCATCGCGCCGCTGGTCCCCATCGGCACGACGCGGACCACGTTGGGGATCGCGAGCAGCTTCTTCTTCAGCGCCGGAAAGTCACCGATCGGAGAGAGGATCGAGTCGCTGCCGTCGAGCTTGCCGTAGATCTCGAGGTTGTCCTTCGAGCGTGAGGAGTAGAGCTGCAGGTGGCCAGTGACGCTGCCGACGATGCTCTTGCTCAGCGAGTGGTCGAGGGTGTCGAACAGCGAGCCGCCCACCACCAGCAGCACCGTCCCGAAGAAGATGATCGACCCGACGAAGAGGTTGAGCAGGCTGCCGAAGAGGTTCCTCAGCGCGATCTGAACCAGGATGGCGAGCCGCGAAAGCACGCGCGCTGCTTACCTCACGTCGCGCCCTTGCACCGATCGTCTTTCGGCTACGCTCGGGCGTCGTTTTTGGGAGGGTGAATGCACGGTCTGGTACTCGTGGTGCTCGCGGCGGCGCCCGCAAACGTCAAGGTGGCGATGCCCGGGCTCCACCTGGTCGACGTGCCTGCCGACCGCGGCGCCTTTTACACCGAGCAGCTCGCGACCGAGCTGATCTCCCGCGGCCTGCGGGTGGTCACCGAGCGGGAAATCGCAGCGCTGCTGGGCCTCGAGCGCCAAAAGG
The DNA here is from genome assembly GCA_043776025.1 of Archangiaceae bacterium. Taxonomy (GTDB): domain Bacteria; phylum Myxococcota; class Myxococcia; order Myxococcales; family Myxococcaceae; genus JAYVRT01. The sequence goes on from JAYVRT010000677.1 coordinate 645, forward strand.
AGATCCTCGGCTGCGCCGAAGGCTCGTGCATGATCGAGCTCGCCAACGCGCTCGGCGTCGATGGCGTGGTGCTCGGCCAGGTCGCCAGGGTCGGCACGCACTTTCAGGTCTCGCTGCGGGTGATCGACGCGAAGTCTGGCGTGGCGCTCGCCGTGACCACCTACAAGGCCGAGAACGAAGAGGCGCTGGTCGATGGCCTCAACTCGTCGGCGAAGGCGATCGACGATCAGCTCCACGGACGCGCGGCGCCTGGCGCGTCAGCCCCAGTCGCGTCCACTTCAGGCGGGCTGCCGATTCCGCGACGGATGTGGTGGGCCCCGGCGATTGGAGCGGCGCTCGTGCTCGGCGGCGGCGCAGCCTGTCTCGTCGTCTCCCGGGGCGACTACGCCCACCTCGATCCCCAGGGCACGACCCCGCTCAAGCTCGCCGATGCCCAGGCCACGGCCAGCCGCGGCAGCGCGCTCCAGACCACCGCGGTGGCGCTGCTCGCGACCGGGGCGGCCCTCGCCGTGGGGACAATCGCGGTGGGAATCTTCGGCTCGCGGACCCAGGTGAGCGTGGCGATCACCCCGCAGGGTGCCACGGTCGCGTTCGCCGGGAGCCTTCCTTGAGGGCCTTCCTGGCGATCACGACGTGGGTGTTGCTCGCCGGCTGCGTCGACTTCGACGCCCGCCTCAACGCGTGCAAACAGTCGGGCAGGTGCTCCGGAAGTGGCGGCGGCATCGGCGGTGGGGCCGCGGGTGGGGGTGAAGCAGGAGGCACGGGCGGCGGAGTCGCAGGAGGCGCGGGCGGCGGAGTCGCCGGAGGCGGAGTCGCCGGAGGCGCGGGCGGCGGAGGCGCGGGCGGCGGAGTCGCTGGAGGCGCAGGCGGCGGATCCTCCGCGTCGTGGACCTGGCAGTACCCGCTTCCGCAGGGCAACAGCCTCGATGCCGTCTGGGTCAACACCTCGAACGACATCTGGGTGATGGGGTACGCGGGGACCATCCTCCACTGGGATGGCTCCACCTGGGCGGTCGTCCCCAGCGGCACCACCGAGTTCCTCAACGGTGTTTGGGGCTCGAGCGCGACCGACGTCTGGGCGGTGGGCTCTTCCGGAACCTTGCTGCGTTGGAACGGAACGGTGTGGTCGAAGTTCCCCAGCCCGACCGCCAACGACCTCAACGGGATCTCCGGCAGCGGCCCCAACGACATCTGGGCCGTGGGAGAAATGGGGACGATTCTCCATTGGACCGGCACCGATTGGTCGAGCGTCACCACCGGCTTCGGAAACATCTTCTGGGCCGTCTGGGTCAATGGGCCCAACCTGGCCTGGGCGGTTGGCAGCTCGGGGAAGATCATCCGGTGGGACGGAACCTCGTGGTCATCGATGACCAGCACCAACGCCAACACGCTCTACGCGGCGTGGGCGAGCAGCGCGACCGATCTCTGGGCGGCAGGCTCCGGAGGCACCCTGCTCCAGGGAAACGGGACCACCTGGACCGCGGTGGCGAGCGGCGTCTCTACCGACCTCGAGGCCATTTGGGGCGCGACCTCGACCGATGTCTGGGCAGGGGGCGCCAGCGGGGTCCTCCTCCACTACACGGGCGGGGCGTGGACCCCGACGCCGACCGGGACCACCTACCTGCTCGGCGCGATCCGCGGCGCTGGTGCGGGCGACGTCTGGGCCGTCGGAAACCTTGGCACCCTGCTTCACTGGGACGGATTCAGCTGGGTCTCGAGCATCAGCGGCAACGCGTCCGACCTGCTCGGCTCGTGGGGCAGCGGCCCCAACGACGCCTGGGCCGTGGGAGACAACGGCACCATCCTCCACTGGAACGTGTCGTGGTCGAAGACCACGAGCAACACCACCAACTCCCTCAACGACATCTGGGGAGCCAACGGGAACCAGGTCTGGACGGTAGGATCGGCGGGCACGATCCTTCACTACGTTGGCAGCGGGTGGGTGGCCGCCACCAGCGGCACGTCGAGTACCCTCGAGGCCGTCTGGGGCAGCGGCGCCGGCGACGTCTGGGCGGCCGGCGTGGCGGGTACGATGCTGCGCTGGAATGGGAGCATGTGGAGCCCCGCCGCGAGCAACACCACGCAAACGCTGTACGATCTGTGGGGCACCTCGAGCACCAACGTCTGGGCGGTCGGCGCCCAGGGGACGATCCTCCACTGGAACGGAACCGCCTGGACCCTCGTCCCCAGCGGTGTGACGCAGACGCTCTTCGGCGTCTGGGGCAGCAGCTCCAGCGATCTCTGGGCGATCGGCGCGACGGGCACCGTCCTCCGCTCCGACGGCGGCAGCTGGACCCCGATGACCGGCGGCGGGGGCACCAACCTGATCTCGATGTGGGGTTCGGCCGCCAAGAACCTCTGGATCGTCGGCGGCGCCGGCACCGTGCTCCATTGGAACGGGACCAGCCTCGACCCGGTCAAGATCGGAACCGGGAACACGCTCTACACCGTGTGGGGAAGCGGGCCAACCGACGTCCGCGCCAGTGGCCGCGCCGGGACGATTCTCAAAGGCCCTTAGTCCCGCTGGGGCTTGAAGAGATCCTCGACGTCGTTCTCGGTCAGCGCCTTGCCGACGTCGGCGTCCGAGCCGAGCACGCCCGCGGCGAGCTCGCGCTTGCGCTGCTGCAGCGCGAGGATCTTCTCTTCCACCGTGCCCCGGGTGATCAGCTTGTAGCTGAAGACGGCGCGGGTCTGCCCGATGCGGTGGGTCCGGTCCGTCGCCTGATCCTCGACCGCCGGGTTCCACCACGGGTCGTAGTGGATCACGTAGTCCGCGGCGGTGAGGTTCAAGCCAGTGCCGCCGGCCTTGAGCGAGATGAAGAACAGCGGCGGCCCCGCGGGATCGTTGAACTGATCCACCCGCGACATCCGGTCCTTGGTGCGCCCGTCGAGGTACATGTACTTCAGGTTCTTCTGGTCCGCCGACTGGGTGAGGATCTCCAGCATCTCGGTGAACTGGCTGAAGACCAGCGCCCGGTGCCCTTCCGCCACCAGGTCGTCGACCAGATCGCCGAAGCGCGCCAGCTTCGCCGAGGGCGGCAGCGAGGTGCCCGGCGGCAGCTTGAGCAGCCGGGGATCGCAGCAGACCTGCCGCAGCTTCATCAACGCCGCGAGGATCGAGACCCGCGAGCGGTTGAAGCCGACCTTCTCGATGGTGTCGAAGACCTTCCGCCGGCTCTCCTCGAGCACCTCGGCGTAGAGCGCCGCCTGGCCCGGTTCCATCTCGCACCAGGCGACGGTCTCGGTCTTCGGCGGCAGATCCTTGGCCACCTCGGTCTTCAGCCGCCGCATGATGAACGGGTGGATCCGCTTCTTCAGGCGGTCCCGCACCGTCATGTCCGCCTGGACCATGATCGGCTGCTCGAAGCGATCGTGGAAGCCTTCCGCGGTGCCGAGGAAGCCGGGCATGAGGAAGTCGAAGAGGCTCCAAAGCTCGGTGAGCCGGTTTTCGAGCGGGGTGCCGGTGAGCGCCAGCCGGGTGTCGGCCTCGATCGACTTACACGCCTGCGCGGTGGCCGAGTCGGCGTTCTTGATGTTCTGCGCCTCGTCGAGCACCACGGTGCGGAACTTCACCTTCTTCAGCTCTTCGATGTCGCGGCGGATCAGCGCGTAGCTGGTCAGCACCACGTCGACCCCATGCAGCTGCTCGGCCTTCTCGTGGCGATCCTGGCCGTGCCAGGTGACGCAGGTCAGGCCGGGGGTGAACTTCTCGATCTCGCGCTCCCAGTTGGCGAGCACGCTCGTCGGAGCGACCACCAGCGTCGGCTGCGAGCCCAGCTCGTCCTTGGCCTTGAGCAGCAGGCTCAGGGCCTGCACCGTCTTTCCCAGGCCCATGTCGTCGGCGAGCACGCCCGACAGCCCGTGCCGGTGGAGGAACCACAGCCACGACAGCCCGGTCTCCTGGTAGTGGCGCAGCGTCGCCTGCAGCTTCGCCGGCGGCTTCACCGCGG
>JAYVRT010000678.1:0-4590 GCA_043776025.1 Archangiaceae bacterium
GATCGCGGCGACGAGGGCGTCGACCTTCTCGTCCCTGGCGGCGACCACCTTCTGAATTGGGGGCTCCCACTCCGCGTCGTCGAGCGCCTTCTTCTTCGCCGCGGCGGTCATCCGGTGGTGCTCGTCGTGATCCCGCGCGGGCGCGGGCGCGCGCACCGCGTGCCGCAGCTCGAGCATCGCGTTGAGCTCCCGCACCACCCGGTCGGCGCCGTCGAGATCCGCCTTGTTGACGGCGAAGACGTCGGCGACCTCGAGGATCCCCGCCTTGATCGCCTGGATGTCGTCCCCCATGCCCGGCACCAGCACCACCACCGTGGTGTGGGCGAGCTGGGCGATGTCGATCTCGTCCTGCCCAACGCCGACGGTCTCGACGAGGATCACCTGCCGGCCCATCGCGTCCATCACCCGGATGCAGTCCCCGGTGGCGCGCGAGAGGCCGCCGAGGTTGCCTCGGGTGGCGAGGCTGCGGATGAAGACCCCCGGGTCGGTGGCGTGGCCCTGCATCCGGATCCGGTCGCCGAGGATCGCGCCGCCGGTGAAGGGGCTGGTGGGGTCGACGGCGATCACCCCGACGCTCAGGCCTTCCTTTCGGTAGTGGGCGATCAGCCGGTCGGTGAGGGTCGACTTCCCTGCGCCCGGCGAGCCGGTGATCCCGATCACGTAGGCCTTGCCCGTCTGCGGAAACAGCAAGCGCAGCTCGGCCGTCGCCGCGCTCATGCCGTCGTCGATCATCCGCATCAGGCGGGAAGCGGCGCGGATGTCTCCCTGAAGGATCCTCGCCGCCAGTCCGTTCAAGCCACGACCTCGATCTTCTCGATCGGGACACCGAGAACCCGGGAGACCAGCGCGGCCACGCCCCGGAAGTCGTCGAGCTCGAAGCGATCGGCCCAGACCTTTCCGCTCGGGCCGGCGAGGAGTCCGCGGAAGGTGCGACCGGTGACGCGGGCGGCGGCGAAGCGGTAGCGATCGTTACCGACCTTCAGCTCGGCGAGGACCTCGAAGGTGCTCTTCGGGGGCAGGCTGCCCTCGGCTCCGAACGCGGCGAAGAGTTCCTTGAAGGGAATCGCCTGCTCGACCGCGGTGGCGTGTCTGGGCGACTTGCCCTCGTCGTCGCCGAACAGCGCGCCGAGGTACGCCTCGAGGGCCGACTTCTCGCGGAACTCGGCGAGCTCGAACGTCTGGTTGCCGGGCACGGTCAGATCGCCCCCCTGCCGCGCGGCGCGCATCACCCGGAAGTTCCCCAGCCGGTCGGTGCCGATGGTGATCCTCATTTCCCCGATCGCCAGGTCGGCGGTGAGCTGCAGCGTCATCGGGTCGACGTGGGGGGTGAAGCCCATGGACGACAGCTCGGAACTGCGCCGCGACAAGTGGGTGCAGTGATCCACCAACTGCTTGACGACCGTGTCCTCGAGGTTGGTGGCATCGGTGGTGTGGGCGAGGTTGATCGCCGCGCAGCCGACGAGCTCAGGAGGATCGATGGGGATCAGCCGGTCGCCCACCAGCTGGAACCGCGCGGTGGTGATGAACTGCCGGGTCAGCGGGTTCACCGCCTGGGGGCTGGCGATCATCAGCTCGGCCTCGACGACGCCGTCGGACTGGCGCACCGTCAAACCCAGCTGCTCGAGGAAAGCGAGATCCATCAGGTCTTGAACAGCTCGCGAGCGATGATCGAACGCTGAATCTCGCTCGTGCCCTCGCCGATCTCGCACAGCTTGGCGTCGCGCAGGTAGCGCTCGACCGGGAACTCGCGGGTGTAGCCGTAGCCCCCGTGGATCTGCACCGCCTTGTTGCAGGCGCGGGTCGCGGCCTCGGAGGCGTACAGCTTGGCCATCGAGGCCTCGCGGGTGACGGGCCGTCCGGCGTCGGCGACCACCGCGGCGCGCCAGACGAGCAGCTGCGCGGCGTCGAGCTCGGTCTGCATGTCGGCCAACATCCAGCGCAGCGCCTGGAACTCGCCGATCGGCTGGCCGAACGCGGTGCGCTCCTTCGCGTAGTGAACCGACTCCTCGATCGCGCCCCGACCCAGGCCCACCGCGAGCGCGCCGATGGTGATCCGGCCCCCGTCGAGGATCTGCAGGGTGTTGAGGAAGCCCATGTTCAGCTCGCCCAGCCGCGAGGAGTCCGGCACTTCGACGTTTTCCAGGATCAGCTCGCCGGTGTCGGACGCGCGCATCCCCAGCTTGCCGTGAATCGGGCGCTGGCTGAAGCCCTTGATGTTCTTCTCGAGGATGAAAGCGGTGATCCCCTTCTGCTTCCGGGCGGCTTCGGTGACCGCGAGGACCACGAAGACGTCGCCGACGGTGCCCTGGGTGATGAACATCTTGGTGCCGTTGAGCACCCAACCGTCAGCCTTCTTCACCGCGGTGGTCTTCATCCCCGCCGCGTCAGAGCCGCTTCCGGGCTCGGTGAGGCCCCAGGCCCCGAGCCACTCGGCGGTGGCGAGCTTCGGCAAGTACCGCTTCTTCTGCGCGTCGTTTCCGAAGACCCGGATGTGGCTGGTGCCCAACCCGTTGTGCGAGGCGACCCCGAGGGCGAGCGAGCCGTCGTAGCGCGCGACCTCTTCGACGGCGACCGCGGTCGCCAGCGAGCCCATGCCGGCCCCGCCGTACTCCTCGGAGACGCGGATTCCCATCACCCCCATCGCCCCGAGCTCCTTGACGATCTCCATCGGGAACTTCTCGGTGCGGTCCCACTCCCGGGCCTGGGGCTTGACCCGCTTTTCGCAGAAGTCGCGAATCGAGGCCTTGAGGGCCTTGATGTCGTCCGGCAGTTCGAAGTCCATCGCGCGCGGCTTGTAGCACCCGGCTGGTTACCACCACCACATCCACGGAGCTTCGAACCCGAGGCTGAAGTCGCCGACGTGCCGGTTGCGCAGGATGTTGCCCTGGTAACCCGCGACGAGCACCAGCCCGCCCCAGGCGAGGTGGCCGAGGCGGGCGCGCAGCTCGAGGCGAGGTCCGGGGCCGTCCTGGTTCAAGTATCCACCCAGCCCCAGCGACAGGTGGACGAACGACGCCGCCGGGCTGTTGGGCCAGGCCAGCGAGATCACGCGCACCCGGAAGACGAGGCGGCCGACCAGTTCGCCGCTGCGGGGGAACCAGGCGAAGGATGCGCCGACATTGATCCGGAACACGTTCGGCGTCGACGGCGGCGGCGCGGCCGTCGGGCCAAGGCTGAAGTAGGCCGCCCAGAAGTCTCGGGGGATGTCGACCGAGAGGTTCCAGACCATGCCGTGGAAGCCCCGGCGGCCGTCGGTGGCGTAGGTGTACGACGGGAGCGCGGCCCCGATCAGCCGCGTGCGCCAGTAGATGCGCTCACAGCGCTCGACGTTGCCCTGGCCGTCGAGGCTGCAGGTGTCGAGCTCCGCCTGCGGCCTGTGCTCAGGCGGCGCGACGACGGCGGCGCCGAGGTGAAGCGCGGTGAGGAGCCCCCAGTGCACGGGGGGGGATCGTAGCCTTACGCGCGCGCCCAGTTCTCCACTCGCAGCGACTTCACCCTTCGAAACTCCCGAACGTTGTCGGTGACGAGGGTCAGACCGGCAGCACGCAGCGCTTCTTCCGCGGCGGGCACTGGTACGCGTCGCCGTACACCTTCAGCCGCGCGGCGAGCTCGGCGCGCAGCCCGTCGCCGGGGATGATCTCGTCGATGATCAGCTCGCTGGCGAGCTTCATCAGGTCGACGTCGGCGCGGTACTCGTCGCGCAGCTTCTTGACGTACTCGGCGCGCTCGGCTTCCGGCTTCTCGGCGATCTTGTTGAAGTAGACCGCGTTGACCGCGGCCTCGGGGCCCATCACCGCGATCATCGCGCCCGGCAGCGCGATGGTGCAGTCGGGGGAGAAGCCCGGGCCGCTCATCGCGTAGAGCCCGGCGCCGTACGCCTTGCGCACCACCACCGAGATCTTCGGCACCGTCGCCTCGGAGACCGCGGAGATCATCTTCGCCCCGGCGCGGATGATGCCCGCCCGCTCGACCTTGGTGCCGATCATGAAGCCCGGCACGTCGGCGAGGTACACGAGGGGAATGTTGAACGCGTCGCAGAGCCAGATGAAGCGCGCCGCCTTGTCCGCCGAGTCGACGAAGAGGACCCCGCCCTTGTACTTCGGCTGGTTGGCGACGATTCCCACGGTGCGGCCGTCGATCCGTCCCAGGCCGGTGACGAGCTCCTGGGCGAAGAGCTTCTTGATCTCGAACCAGCTGCCCTCGTCGATGAGCTCGTTGATCAACAGGTAAATGTCGAACGGCTTGTTCTGATCGGCGGGGATGATCTCCTCCACCCGCTTCCCCGAGTTCTTCGGCGCCCGGGGCGCGATCGCCGGCGGCTTCTCGCCGAAGTTGCCCGGCAGCAGCCGCACGTACGCCTTGCCGGCCTCGATCGCCTCCTTCTCGGTCTTCACCAGGATGTCGCCACAGCCGGACACCGAGCAGTGCATCTTGGCTCCGCCCATCTCTTCGAGCGTCACCTTCTCTCCGATCACCATCTCCGCCATCCGAGGAGAGCCGAGGTACATCGAGGCGTTCCCGTCAACCATCACCACGATGTCGCAGAACGCGGGGATGTACGCCCCTCCCGCGGCCGAGGGCCCGAAGAGC
>JAYVRT010000679.1:0-4580 GCA_043776025.1 Archangiaceae bacterium
ATCGACAGCTTCCGGTGGTGCACGGTGGGGTCGTAGATCGGCGGGAGAATGGAGCTCGCCATGTGCTTGAGCCCCTCGAGGCCGTGCATCGGCTCGGCGGGCTCGACGGCGACGATCTGAATCGCCGGATTGAGCTCCTTGAAGCGGCGCCCTGCCCCCATCACCGTGCCGCTGGTACCCAGGCCCGCGACGAAGTGGGTGATCCTCCCGCGGGTCTGCTCCCACAGCTCGTTGGCGGTGGTGAGGTAATGCGCGCGGGGGTTCGACGGGTTGCTGTATTGGTCGGGGTAGAAGTAGCGGCCCGGCGAGGCGTCGATCACCCGGCGGACGTGGCGGATCGCGCCGTCGCTGCCCTCGAGCGGGTCGGAGTAGATCAGCTCGGCCCCGTACGCGGCGGTAATCTGCTTTCGGGCGAGCGAGACGTTGGAGGGCATCACCAGCGTCACCGGAAAGCCGAGCGCGGCGCCGATCCACGACAGCGCGATCCCCGTGTTGCCGCTGGTGGAGTCGATCAGCGCCTTCCCTTTTTCGAAGCGCCCGTCGGCCAGCGCGTCGGTCACCATCTGGAGCGCGGCGCGATCCTTCACGCTGCCGCCGGGGTTGAAGTACTCCAGCTTGGCGAACAGCTCGACGCCGGGCGTGTCGCGGCTCAGGCGCTCGATCTTCAGCAGCGGCGTGCTGCCGACCAGCTGTGCCAACGTCGCGGCCTGGCGAATCATCGGTGGGCCTCGCAGCGCACCATCGCCGGCGCCTCACCGGTCAGCGCCAGCGCGCCCAGACGGTCGGCGAGGCCGAGGACGATCCGCTGCCACGCGAGCGCCGCCAGCGCCTGCACCCCGACCCCGGGCACGCCCAGCTCGAGCGCCGCGGCGGTGCTGGCGAAGCAGTCAGGGCAGCCGCCGTCGCGGTAGACGACCGCGCCCTTGCCCACCGCCACCGCGCGAGCGACCCAGGTGGGGATGCCGGCGTGGAGCACGGCGATCAACCCGGGAGCGAGGTTCTGATCGGAGACTGCCGCATCGGGGTTGAACGCGGCGATCGAAGCGCCGGCGAAGAAGCCGGAGGTGCCCTCGAACTCCACCGGGCTGCCACCCGCGGCGAGGTAGGCGGCGGTGGCGTCGAGCCCGAGCACCCGCACGGGCGCGGCGAGCAGCTGCTCCTGCCCCCGGCCGCCGACGGGCCCGAGGAGGATCTGCCGCGCGTAGCGCTGAATCTGGGCTTCCGTCAGCGTGTCAGCCTCCCGCAATCGCCGGGATGATCGACAGCGTGTCCGCCTCGGTCACCTTCGTCTGCAGGTTCTCGAGGAAGCGGATGTCCTCGTCGTTGTGGAAGACGTTGACGTAGCGCTTGAGCCCGCCCTTCTCGTCGAAGAGGCGCGTGCCGATGCCGGGGCAGGCCTTCTCGAGGCCGAGCAGCGCCTCTCCGACGGTGGCGGCGGCGACCTTCACCTCGGCCTGGTTCTGGGTGTAGCTGCGCAGCGGCGTCGGGATTCGGATCGTAGGCATGGTCTCTCGTTCAGGCGCGAATCAGCAGGCGGCTCCGGGTCTCTCCCGGCTCGAGCCCGAGCACTTCGTGGCCGTCGTCCTTTGCGCTCTTTGGGATGTTCTTCAGCGGCTCATCCCCGGTGAGCCACACCTCGAGGATCGCCCCCGGCTGCAGGCGCTCGAGCGCGAGCTTCACCCGGACGTAGGTCATCGGGCAGCGCTCGCGGGTGATGTCGACCGAGGCGTCGGGGGTCATGGCTGCGTTCCTACTTCATCCTGCCGCGCACCGACTCAAGCGCCTCGGATTGGATGCCGTTGGCCTTGGCGATCTGATCCGCCTTGCGCCACAGCTGGATCGCGCGATCGCGGAACTTCCGGCTGCCGCCGAGGGCGAAGACGTCGCTGTAGGCCTTCAGCCCGTCGGGCCCGAGCTTCTTCACCTCGGGCGGGGGCGGCACCGACTGCACCATCTCGTCGAGGTGCCAGTAGGCGGTGCCGTCGCGCACCAGGGCGATCACCGAGAGCGCCGGGGCGTTGACCTTCACCACCGCGAGGTACGCGGCGTCCATCGTGTACAGCGGCCCCTCTTCGCGGCGCAGGGCGTCCTTCTTCAGGTGTTTGTTGTCGGGCCAGGCGTGGGTGAGGAAGTCGGCGTGCTTGCCTTCCATCGACTCGAAGAGCTTCTGCGCCTTGGCGATCTGCTCCGCGCGCTCGGCGGCGATCTCCTCCGGGGTCTTCTTGTGCGGCCGGCCGGGCTTGTTCGCGGGCGCGGGCGTCGGGGCAGGCGCAGCGGCCGGCGCCGGCGCTGCCGCTCCGGTCGGGGCAGGCGCTGCGGCCGCCTGGGTCAACAGGGCACTGAGGACGACAGCAAGCATCGATTGACTCTAACTCGGCGCGCCCGGGATTCTAGAGTGCAGTCTGTTCTGGTGCTGTGTGCACGGACGGGTGCTTGCTCGAATGGCTGTGAGCGGCGTTGGACTCAACGTCCTGCAATCAACGGAAGCGCTCGAACCCGGTGCCCTGCCTCGTCCACCGTCACAATTGCTCCGCTCGCCAACTCCGTCGCGCAGGCTTCAAGTGCCGCCAGCACGGACGACGCCAACTGGGAGGCCTACCTTGCGCCGCAGGCGGGGCAGTCCGGGGCCTTTGTTACCGTCACGCTCCGGACCTTGAAGCCGAGCCCGTCGACCACCTGCAGCTGCGCCTGCCCGGGCACCGGGTTGCGGCGAAACGCGAGCTCCCCCTGCAGCCCGCCGATCACGCCCGCCATCGAGCCCAGCACGCCTGCCTGGGCGCAGGTCGGCGCGTCCAACGGCGGGTCGTCGAAGAGGCAGCGCAGACACGGCCCGCCCGGCTCGATCCGCATCGCCTGCCCGGAGAAGCGCAGGACCCCGCCGTAGATGAGGCTCGCCCCGAGCCGCACCGCGACGTCGTTGAGCATGAACTTCGTCTCCACCCCGTCGGTGCCGTCGATCACCACGTCGTGCAGTCGAAACAGCGCCGGCGCGTTCTCGGCGGTGACGCGGGTGGACAGCGAGACGACCCGGAGCTCGGGGAACTGGGCACGCAGCTTCTCGGTGGCCGAGTCGACCTTCAGCCGCCCGACGTCCCCGGGGTGATGCCACGGCTGCCGGTGGAGGTTGCCGAGCTCGACGCGATCGAAGTCCACCAGCGTCAGCTGATCGGCGTGGGGCGCGAGCGCCAGCGCCGCCGGGCAGCCGAGGCCGCCGACCCCGACGATCAACACCCGGCTCAAAACTGCGCCTGGAGGCTGAAGTCCCGTTCGCCGGTCTCGGCGGCGAGCGCGTAGACGCGGGCGTCCGGCCCGAGCTCGACCGCGCCGCGCCGGGCGAGCTCGATGCCCGCGGCGGTGGCGATCGACACCAGCAGCCCCTCTTCCCGCCCGAGCCGGGTGCGCATCGCCCACGCAGTCTCGTCATCGACCCAGTCCGCCGCTTCTGGTTCGGGGCCGCTGAAGACGCCGGCCTGGCGGTGGGGCCTCCAGCCGCCCGCCACCGGCTGCCACGCCCGCAGCTGGACCGCGGGGAACTTCTCGCGAAGCACCGGGCCGATCGTCTCCAGCAGCTCGCGGGGCGCGACGAAGGCGTCGATCCGCTCCTCCGAGGCGAGCAGCTCCCGGCCGATCGCCCCGAAGGCCTCGGCGCGTGCCCCGGGGAAGCGGTCGCTGAGCACTGGGCCGGCGGAGCGGGCGGCGGCGAGCGAGCCCCGCGGGCCGTTGGCGAACGGGGTCAGCGTCAGGTTCGCGCGGTAGACCAGCAGGCTCTGGCGGACCTCGAGACAGGTGCCCTCGGGGAGGAAGACCTCGACGCGTTGCCCGTGCAGCGCGCCCTGCATCGCCACCGCGATCGCCAGCGCGCCGTCGCCCGCCTCGCGCCAGGGCCCAGGCCCAGCCTCCCGCGCCAGCACCCGGGCGAGCCGATCCATCAGGGTGCCGTTGGGGCTGTTCAGCTCGAGCTTGACCCGCACCGACCCCGCCCCCGGCGGGACCACCCGCTGAAGGATAACGACCGGGGTGTCTCCAACGACATCGTCGATCACGCCTCGGGCCTTATACACTCGGCCGCAAGTGGTCGACCCTCTCGACGCAGACCCGGATCCTGCCGGCAACGACCGGCGGGCGCGGGTGCGCGCGGTGCTGGACAAGCGCCGGCTGAAGCAGACCTTGTCCCCCGCCGAGGCGGCCGAGTTCTGGATGCAGGAACGCTTCATCGCCCGGGCCCGCGCGCTCTTCTACGCCCGGATGATGTTCCTCACCCTCGGGCTGATGATCCTCGCGGTGCCGGTGTGGCGCCGCTACTTCGGGATCGCCGGCCCCTTCGCCTTCGGCGGCTACTTCGCGATGCTGCTCTACAGCGTCGCCAACTACCTGGTGCTCGATCACCCCAAGGCCGGGCGGATCGTCAGCTACGTCACCCTCTGCTTCGACCTGACGATCATGGTGGTGCTGATCGCCAAGCCACAGACGGGCGGCGGACTGCAGAGCCCGTTGCTGGCGACCCAGCTGCTCTTCACCACCCTCTTCGCCCTGCTCTACCCCAAGCCACTGGCGATCCTCCCCCCGCTGCTGGCGCTGCT
>JAYVRT010000680.1:0-4566 GCA_043776025.1 Archangiaceae bacterium
CCGGTGCGCTTCACCGAGGTGAACGACGACGCCTCGACGCTGGCGTCGCTGCGCGGGGTGCTCGAGCCGCTGCTGGGACTCAACGCCTCGGCGAAGGACGCGCTCGCGGCGGTGGTGACTCTTCAGCTGAAGCTCGACGCCAACGGCCGACTCCCGAAGGCGGAGCACTCGCAGACCCAGCTCCTCGTGGAGAGCATCGAAGCCGCCCTGGCCTAGGCCACACCGCGGCCTTCTTCGCCAGTGAGTCCTTCGTCAAAACATCCGGCGCGAGGGCCGTCAGCTGCGGTCGACCTTGAATCGCTTGGTGACGTCGGAGAGCGCGGCGACGGCGGACTTGAGGTCGTGTGCAATCTTCGTGCTTCGGCTGGTGGCGTCGACGCCCTGCTTCACCAGGTCGGCGACATTGCGGGCGCCCTGCACCGCCTGCTCTGAGGACTGCTTCTGTTGCCGGGTGGCGATCGCGATCTGCTGCGCCGCTTCCTTGGTGCCGCGCGAGAGCTCGACGATCTGCTGGAACACCGCCGACGCCTTCTCCGCCACCGCCACGCCGCGGTCGCTCGCGCCCACTCCCTCGCGCGCCTTCGCCACCGCCTGGTCTCCCGAGGCCTGGACGCTCTCGACCAGCCGGCCAATGTCGCGCGCCGAGACGGCGACGTTCTCCGCGAGCTTGCGCATCTCCGCGGCCACCAGCGAGAAGCCGCGGCCGACCTCGCCCGCCTTGGTCCCCTCGAGCGCCGCGTTGAGCGCCAACAGGTCCGACCGGTCGGCGACCTGCTTGATGACCTGGGCGATGCGCGAGACCTGCTGGAGGTCGGTGTTGAGCCGGGTGATCGCGTCCGCGACCTCCTTCGACTCGCGGCGGATCTCGGTGATGCCGCCGACCATCTCGTTGACCACCGCCCGCGCCTCGTCGACCGCGCCGCTGGTGCGCACCGCCGCCTGCTCGACGACGTCGGTGCTCGCCTGGATCATCTCCGCGGTGCGGGAGAGCTCTTCGAAGGTGGCGGCGATCTCCTGAGCGTAGGCCGACTGCTGGCTGGTGACGTGCTCCTGGTCGGACGAGGCGGTGATCAACCCCTGCGCCGCGCCCCCCAGCCGGTCGGTGAGGGAGACCATCTGCTTCACCAGCACCTTGAGGTTGCCCAGCATCTCGTTGACCGAGTCGGCCATGCTGGTGACCTCGCCGCTGCCCGTCACCCGCAGCTGCTCGATGCTGACGTCGCCGCCGGCCACGGTGCGGGCCATGCGCGTCACCATCCCGATTGGTCCCGCGAGCGCGCCGGAGAAGAAGAAGGCCAGCGCCAGTCCCCCCACCACCGTCATCAGCAGCACCCAGATGCCGACCGTCTGGTTGCGCCGCTCGGCGTCGGTGAGCTCGCTCAAGGAAATCTCGGCGACGATCATCGCGGTGTAGTCCTGGTCCTTTGCGGCGCAGCGCACCCACAGCGAAGTCGCGCGCTCGACCTCGCACTTGCCCTCCGTCGGTACCTCGTAGCGGCCGGGGGGAAGGTCTCCGCGCACCTGGACCGCGACCTTGCCTGGGTCGGCCTTGACCGTGACGTAGCGGTGGCCGCTGTCGGCGACCACCGTCTCGGGCGCCACCACCAGCGCGCCGACGTGGTCGATGTTTCCTCCGGCGCGGACGCCGGCGAAGACCGCGTCGAGCTCGTCGGGGTTGGCCAGGCCGTCGCGAATCAGCCGCATCGTCGGCGCGGCGTTGGCGACCGCGAGGACGCCGATGCTGCGCGCCTGGCGTTCGATCGCCTGCCCCGCCTGCTCATTGAGGCGCTGCGGGAAATACCAGGAGGTGAAGACGGCCACCGCCACGCACGGCAACAGCACCGCGACCGCTGCCTGAACCCGTAAGGAAAGCTTCCCCCACATTCTCTTGTGAACCCCTCGCTTTAAAAGGCCGGGCGACCGTAGCCCACAAGTCCAAAGGTTTTCATGGCAAGGTTGCGGGGTGTCGGTCCTCGTCGGCGTCATCATGGGCAGCAGCTCCGACTGGGAGACCCTGCGACATGCCGCCGAGACGCTGGAGCGGTTCGGCGTCTCCCACGAGGTTCAGGTGGTCTCCGCCCACCGAACGCCTGAGCAGATGGTGGAGTACGCGAAGACTGCGGCGCAGCGGGGCCTGAAGGCGATCATCGCCGGCGCCGGCGGCGCGGCCCACCTGCCGGGAATGGTCGCCTCGCTCACCGCACTGCCGGTGCTCGGGGTGCCGGTACAGACCCGCGCGCTCGGGGGCGTCGACAGCCTGCTGTCAATCGTCCAGATGCCCGCCGGGGTCCCCACCGCCACCTTCGCCATCGGCCCCGCCGGCGCGACCAACGCCGCGCTCTTCGTCGTCCGGATGCTCGCGCTCCACAGCCCGGAGCTGGGCAAGAAGCTCGAGGCCCACCGACTCGAGGCCGCCCAGAAGGCGCTGCGCTCGACCGCGGAGCTCAAGCCCGAAATCACCGTCAACGCCCGAGCCCAGGCCCCGATGCCGCGGCCGCGCGCGACGCCCGCCGTGCCCCGCCGTCGCCGCCTCAAGCCCGGGCGGTGAAGGCGCGCCGGGTCGGGATTCTCGGGGGCGGCCAGCTCGGCGTCATGCTGGGAGAGTCGCTGCTCCACCTCAACTGCCAGGTGGTGGTGCTCGACCCGGACCCCGACTCGCCGGCGCTCACCCGGCTGCCCCGGGTCATCACCGCCGCCTACGGAGACGCGGCGGCGCTGCAGCGGCTGTTCGACGAGACCGAGGTGGTCACCTTCGACTCGGAGAACGTCCCCGCCGGGCCGCTGTCGCCCCACGCGGGCAAGCTGCTGCCCTCCCTGGCGGTGCTCGCCACCAGCCAGGACCGGGCGAAGGAGAAGGCCTTCCTCGAGGCCCACGCTTTTCCCCGCGTCGCCTACCGCGCCGTCCCTCCCGGCGAGGACCTGGCGGCGGCGGCGCGCCAGTTCGGCTTCCCCGCGATCGCCAAGTCCGCGCTCGGCGGCTACGACGGCAAGGGCCAGTACCGGCTCGACCGCGAGGAGGACCTCGCCGCGCTTCCGACCCAGGGCAAGGGTGGCTGGGTGCTCGAGGAACGGCTGACGCTCCACACCGAGCTGTCCTGCATCGTCGCCCGCGACGGCAAGGGAGGCGAGTGCTGCTTCCCCGTCTTCGAGAACCTCCACCGAGATCACATCCTCGACCTCACCGTGCTCCCCGCCCGGGTCGCGCCGGCGCTGGAGGACGAGGCGCGGAGAATCGCGCTGGAGATTTCCCGCGCGCTCGGCGTCGTCGGGCTGCTGACGGTGGAGTTCTTCGTCGGCGATTCGCGCACCGGCAAGGGCCAGCTGTTCGTCAACGAGCTCGCGCCCCGCACCCACAACTCCGGGCACGTCACCCGCCAGGCCTGCAGCTTCAGCCAGTTCGCCGCGCTCGCCCGCATCCTCGCCGGCGCTCCGCTGACGACCCCGCGGCTCAACCCGGGCGCCTGGTGCATGGGCAACCTGCTCGGCGACGTCTGGCTCGCCCAGGGCCGGGAGGGCGGCGCGCTCGACCTGAGCGCCTGGGAGCGCTTCCCCGACGTCGTCGACGTCTTTCTCTATGGAAAGCACCAGGCCCGTGCCCAGCGGAAGATGGGCCACTTCGTCGTCCGCGCCGACACCGCCGAGCGCGCGATGGAACGGGCCCGCGCCTTCCGCGCCGCGCTCAGCAAGCGCTGAAGTCCACCGGTACAGACGCGGTGCCTTCGCCGCTCAGCCCTTCAGGTTGTTAGACAGTGGGCTCTTCGTGATGACGGTTCCTCGACCCTCTGGCGTGGCGGTGATCGCCTTCTCCTCGCTGATGTTCGCGGCGATGGCGGTGCTCACCCGCACCCTCGCCGGGCAGGTGCCTTCGGCGCAGATTGTCGTCGTCCGCTTCCTCATCGGGCTGCTCGGGGTGGCGGCGGTGTTCGCCGCCCGGCGCCGGTGGCCCGACCTGCGGCGGTGGCCGCTGCTGCTGCTGCGCGGGCTGCTGGGCGGGGCGGCGGTGCTGCTCTACTTCTTCGCCATCTCCAGCATCGGCGTCGGCCCGGCGACGATGCTCAACTACATCTCGCCGGTCTACGCCGCGGTCTTCGCGGCCCTGGTGCTCAAAGAACGTCCCGGCGCCTGGCTCTACGTCGGCCTCGGCCTGGCCACCGTCGGCGCGGCGCTGGTCACCGCCGGCACCGGAGCCCTCGACCACCCGCTGGCGCCGGGGCTGGGCGCGATCGCCGGGCTCGCCTCTGGCGTCTGCGGCGGCGCTGCGATGACCGGGGTCCACGCGCTGCGGCGCGACACTGACGCCTCGACCGTCTTCTTCGCCTTCTGCTTCTTCGGCCTGTTGCTCTCGGTGCCGCTGGCGGGCGCCGCGTGGGTGGCCCCGGATGCGGGGCAGTGGCTGCGCCTGTTCGGCGTTGGGGTGTTTTCCTTCTTCGCCCAGATGCTCTTCACCTGGGGAATGGGCTTCACCTCCGCCTCGCGCGGGAGCGCCACCACCCAACTGACGCCGGTGGTGACCTGGGTGCTCTCGGTGCTGCTGCTCGACGAGTGGCCCCACGCGCTCACCCTGGG
>JAYVRT010000681.1:0-4564 GCA_043776025.1 Archangiaceae bacterium
GCAAGATCTGCCCGCGCGGCTCGCGGCGATCGGGGTCAAGGACGTCAAGGAGTGCGCCGGCCGCCGGGAGTGCGCCGCCGCGGTCGGAAAGGAGCTCAAGGCGGCGAATGTCGTCACCCTCGGGCTGAGCCAGAGCGGCAACGAGCTGACGATTCAGGTCGAGGCGCTGAAGGCCGGCGATGCGGCGCTGATCACCCTCGACGTTTTCACCGTGGGGGCCAACGAACTGGGCGGCGTCTTCACCGCGTTCGCGCCCTTCGCGGAGCGCGTGCGTTCAGCGCTCTGGGCGCGGCAGGTTCCCAAGCTCCAGGCGCCGGTGGTGGCGGCAGCCCCGGTGGCGCCCGCCAACGACGCTCCCCGCGCCGAGCCGCAGCGGCCGTCGATCGTCCCCGCTCCCGCCGCGCTGGCCCCGGTAGCGGTGGCGGTCTCCCCCCTGCCCCGGCCCGCCCGCGTCGGAGCGTTCGTGGCGATCGGCGGATCCGGCGTCGCGGCGGTGGTGGCCGCGGTGTTGATCGGAACCGGCTCCTCGGCGAAGTCGCGCGTCGATCAGCGCGTCGTCACCGGCGGAGATCTCGCCGGCTCGCCGCTGACACGCTCGCAGGCGCAGGCGCTGTCGAGCTCGGCCAACGCCCAATTCACCGGCGCCGTCGTCAGCGGCGTGGTGGGGGTCGCGCTCGCCACCGCCGCCGGCATCCTCTGGACGCGGTCCAGCCCAACCCCGTAGCGCGCGGCGCAGTGTCAGCGCGGCGTGGTAGTTCTTGCCCACGACGAGCTGCGGGGGCGAGGTCCGCCCAGTCCAACCCGGTGCGGAAGGCCGCCCGGGTTGTCCTGTTCTTCGTTCCTCTCCTACAATTCTTCAAGGACGCTGCCATGGCAAAGGACCCACTTCAGGAAATCGCCGCCGACCTCCGCGACACGCGGGTGAGGGTCGGCAGCATCGAGCTGCACCTGCAGAAGCTCGACCTCCACGCACAGAAGACAGACATCGATGTCGCCCAGATTCAGCAGACGCTGTTGCGGCACGAGGCGCGCTTCGACGCACTGGATTTGCGGATGGACGCAGGCTTCGCCGAGATGGACGCAGGCTTCGCCCAGATGCGTGAGGGCTTCTCGGAGATTCGTTCGATCAGCAAGGGGCTGACAGGCGCGGTCACCGAGGCGATCAGTCAACTCTCCGTGAGCCGCTCGTTCGAAAAACGTCTCGACCGCCTCGAGGACGCTGTCTTCGGCAGCAAGACCTGACCCCAGGCCTTCAGATGCAGATCAGCAGGCCGGGTTGGCAGGTCGGCGTCGCGCCGGAGCAGACCACTCCGCAGCTGCTGCAGTTGCCCGCGGTATCGAGCGCGGTGCAGGCCCCGCCGCAGCACCCGTTCTTCGTCGCCGCGCCGGTGCAGACGGTGTTGTTCGGCTGAAAGACGTTGGGAGGGCAGCCGGCGTCCGTGCCGGTGCAGCTCTCCGGCAGATCGCACGGCCCGGCGGCGAGGCGGCAGACCGTGGCGCTCGAGGACAGCAGATCGGCCGGACAGCCGGGTACGTTCCCGGTGCAGTTCTCGGCGGGGTCGCACAGACCCGCCGAAGCACGGCAGACGGTGCTCGAGTCAGACAGCAGGTTCGCCGGGCAGGCCGCCGCCGTGCCAGTGCATTTCTCCGCCGGATCGCAGACGCCGGCCGACGCGCGGCAGACGACCGAGGCGGGCATGAAGGCGTCGGCTGGGCACGCCGGGGTGCCGGTGGTGCAAGTCTCCGGCAGGTCGCAGGTGCCCATCGACGCCCGGCAGACGGTCGAAGGTACGGTGAAGCCGTCGGGTGGGCAGGTCGGCGCGGTCCCGCTGCAGGTCTCGGGCACGTCGCAGGGCCCGGCGATCGGGCGGCAGATGCTGCTGGGCGGAGCCATCGCGTCCACTGGGCAGGCGTCGCTGCCGCCGGTGCACTTCTCGGCGAGGTCGCAGGGGCCGGCGGCGGTGCGGCAGGTCGCCGTGGCCGGCAGGAGGGTGCAGGTGCCGTTGGCACTGGCCCCCAGGGTCGCGGCGCAGACGTCGCAGCTGCCGCCGCAGGCCGAGGTGCAGCAGAACCCGTCCGCGCAGGAACCCGACGAGCACTGGACGTTGCTGGTGCAGATGTCTCCGTTGGGGCGCTGGGGGCTGCAGGTCGAGCCGTTGGCGCAGAAGCTCCCCACGGGGCAGCTCTGGACGTCCGCGGGGCAGCTGCGCGACGAGCCGACGCATGCCTCGGCCGGGTCGCAACCGCCGACCGACGGACGGCAGAGGGTGGCTGAGGTGGCGAGCAGATCGACCGGACAATCGAGCGAAGCGCCGGTGCACGCCTCGGGCAGATCGCACAGGTCGCTCGCCGGTCGGCAGACCACCCCGGCGTCAGCGATCTGATCGAGCGGGCAAGCGAGCGCCGTGCAGCGCTCCGCGCGATCGCAGGCGGTGGCGGCCGGCCGGCAGACCCGCCCAGCGCAGTCGGGGTCGGCGCAGTCGGTGAGCCCGTCGCAGTCGTCGTCGATGCCGTCGCCACACGCGGTCTCCGGCCCGTCGCTGGTGCAGCGGCAGGTCCCCGCGAGGCACTCGAACGGCCCGGAGCTCCCCGCGCCACCGTCGCAGGCGCCGGAGCGCTCGGTCAGGCCACAGCCGCCGTCCGCGAGGCAGAACCCCGTGCCGCACGCAGTGTCGGGGCAGGGACAGCCCGCGTCCCCCGCGGGCTTGATCCGGCAGAAGCCGTCGGCCCCGCAGACGAAGCCCGCCTCACACCCGCCGTCCGCCTCGCAGCTGAAGACGATGTCGTCCGGCACGCGGGAGCACTGGCACCCCGCCACCCCCACCGCGGCGAGCAGGCTGACTGCCGAGGCCGCGGTCGTGAGCTTCAAAGGAGGGCTGACCTGAGGGTGCGCGGCTTCAGGTCCGATCATTCAAGTACAGCGCGGCCTGGTGCGCGAGGTAGCTGAGGATGCCGACCTCGTGCTCGAGGAAGCTCCCGCTGCCCTTGCGGTTGATCAGCTGGAGGCAGCCGAAGCTGCGGCCATGGGTCATCATCGGCGCGCAGAGCAGCGACTTGGTTTCGTAGTCGACCTTCTCGGAGATCGCGGCGTAGTAGCGGGGATCCTTCTCCACGTCGTTGATCGCCACCGACACGCCTTCCGCGGAGCAGAAGCCGGCGAAGCCGGTGCCCGCGGGGATCGTGATCTTCGAGGTGAGCAGCTGCTTCGCCTTCGGGCCGCGGGCGGCGAGGAAGCGCAGGTCGCCGGTGCCCGCGTCGGCGCGGAGCACGCTGCCGGCGTCCGCGGGGACCTTCTCCAACGCCAGGTCGAGGATGAAGTAGAGCGCGGTCTCGGGGTCGGTCTTGGTGCCGAGATCCTGCACCCGCTCGAAGACCTCGGCAAGCATGTCCTCGACCTGGGCCTTCATGTCTCGCTGGACGCTCGGGCTCGACTTCTGCCGGCCGATCGGCGCCATCACCGGCTTGGTCGGGTGCTCGAGCTCTTCGATCGCGAGGCGATCGACCTCGATCCGCGGAGAGCTCTTCGTCCCCTTGCGCTTGGGGGGCACGGTGCCCGGGGTGCCCTGCGGCCGGCCCGGCACGGTCTTGAGCGCGTCGGGCCCCCCGGCCTTCGCTGGCGGCACTTCGATGCGCGGGTTGATCTCCGTCCTCGCGGAGATCGCTGGCAGGCCGGGCTGGGTGGCGTCGCTGGGCCGCGCCTGCGAGGGCGGCCGGATCTGAGACGGCTTCTTCACCGGGGCCTGGGCGGCCTCCTCCTCGGTCAGCTCGCGAATCCGGAAGACCCGGCCCGACCGCGACTCGGTGACGTGGATCGAGTTGTCCTCCTGGATGTCGACCATTACGTTTTGCACCGACGAGCCCTGCTCGCCGAGCTTGGTCATTCCCGCCTTGAGGGCCGACATCCAATTGTCGGCAGACACCTTCAAGGTCGTCGCAAAACCGCCCTTCTCACCGGCGGGAATATGCACCTCGAACTTGGCCATGGTGGTGGCGAGCTAGCAGATTTCCGCCTGTCGCAAAACGCGCTTCTGCTAAACAACCGCCCGATATGGCCGAACAAAAGGGCATTGGCTCGAAGCTGCTTGGCCTCTTCGTCGAGAAAGAGGACGGCGCGCCGTCCGACGAAGCGCCCGAGGGCAGCGGCGAGAAGTCCGCAGCCGACCTCGTCGCCGAGCTGGCCAACCAGACAGCGCCTGGGGGCAGCAGGCCGAAGGGCGGCGCCCCGGTGGGCCACCCCGTGTCGGGTCACCCCGCTCCCGCCGGCCCCCCGCCCAACCTGAAGCTCGACAAGATGACCGGGCCGACGGGCGACAAGCTCGACTTCGATCAGATCTTCAAGGACGGAGGCCTCGACCCGACGGACCTCGACCGGGTGAAGAAGGCCGAGGAGCTGCTCAAGGGCCTGCCCGAGGGCACGCCCCACGAGGTGAAGAAGCAGATCGTCGAGGCCACTCTGCGGGCGATCGGCTTCGAAGTGGCGAAGATCGTCCAGGCTGCCTCGACCCAGCTTCGGGCGCTCGACGCGTTCGTCAAGGCGAACACCGAGGTGACCGCGAAGGCGATC
>JAYVRT010000682.1:0-16609 GCA_043776025.1 Archangiaceae bacterium
GTGCTCGAGCCGATGCAGGAGACCGAGGCGATGGTCCGCCGCGTCGAGGAAGAGCTGCTCGCCCGCGGCCTCGCCCAGAAGGGAGAGCGGGTGGTGATCGTCTTCGGAGCGCCCGTCGGCCAGCCGGGGAAGATCAACTCGATGCGGCTCCACACCATCTCGATGTAGGCGGCGCTGGCGCTGCTACCGGGCCTTGAGCGCCCGGCGGGGCACCTCGGCCTCGACGAAGATCTTGAAGAGCTCTTTGTCGAGCTGGCCGCTGTCCGATTCCTTCTTCAGGATGTCGAGCGCGAGCTCGTGCGGCACGGCCTTCTTGTAGGGGCGATCGCTGGCGGTGAGGGCGTCGTAGATGTCGGAGATCGCCATCATCTTCGATTGCACCGGGATCACCTCGGAGGCGATCGATCGGGGGTAGCCCTTGCCGTCGAGCTTCTCGTGGTGGGCGTAGGCGATCTCCGGCACCTTCTTCAGCGCCTTGGTCCACGGAATCTGGGAGAGGAACTTGAAGGTGTGGGTGACGTGCGACTCGATCTCCCGCCGCTCGACCGCGGAGAGGGAGCCACGGGTGATCGACAGCACCTGCACCTCTTGCGAGCTGAGCAGCGCGTGGGGCCGTTCGCGCGAGTCGGCGAAGGTCAGCTGGCTCAGGCCGCTGAGCCGCTCGAAGCCGCCCTGGGCGAGCACGGTGGGTTTGTTGCACTGGAGGATGAACTCGAGGAACTCGTCGAGTTCTTTCTCGTCGCGGGCCAGGCGGGCGATCTCCTCCGGCTCGACCTCGGCCAGCGGGCGCCCGGTGCGGACGCCGTCGACCCGGCGGATGAAGCTCTGCAGCTGGCGATCCTTGCGGGCGAGCTCGAAGCGCGACTTGAGGACGTCGATCTCCGCGGGGTAGAGCTTCTCGGCCTTGACCAGCACCGCCTCGCGCACGCCGACCTTGCCGAAGTCGTGCAGCAACGACGCGTAGCGGATCTCCTGGATCTCGGTCGAGGAGAACTTGAGGCCCTTGAATGGCCCGGCGGGCGCGCTCTCGGTGCACTCGGCGAGCCCGACGGTCAGTGAGGCGACCCGGCCCGAATGACCGGCGGTCGTCGGATCGCGGGACTCGATCGCGACCACCGAGGCTTGAACGAAGCCCTCGAACAGCCGGCTGATCTCCTCGTGGAGCAGGGTGTTCTCGACCGCGGCGGCGGCCTGGCTGCCGAGCGCGAGCAGCAGTTCCTCGTCCTCGGAATCGAAGGCGCTGTCCTTGGCGTTGAGCGCCTGGATCACCCCGGTGACGTCGCCCCGGGCGTCGCGCATCGGCACGCAGAGAATCGACTCGGTGCGGTAGTGGTTGGTGATGTCCCAGCTGCGGTTGAAGCGCGGGTCGGCGTACGCGTCCTTGATGTTGATCACCTGCCCGGTGGTGGCGACCGCGCCCCCGATGCCGGTGGAGACCGGGATCCGGATCTCGTTCGCCGTCCCTTGAGCGACCCGGCTCCACAGCTCGCCGCGCTCGCGATCGAGGATGAACAGCGAGCAGCGATCGGCCTCGACGACCCGCGCGGCTTCCTTGAGGATCAGCGGGAGCAGGGTGTCGAGGTCGCGGACGGCGGTCATTGCCTTGGCGACGTCGAGCAGCGAGTTGAGCTTGTCCAGCCGGCGGAGCGCCGTCTGCAGCGGAGTCAGGGAGGGTTCAGTCTTGGCTAAGGACACGGCGGCGATGTTCCCGCTCCCCTCCGGACAACACAAGCGCGGCTTCCCGGCCGTGAGCCAGCGGCGGCGTTGCAGCT
The DNA here is from genome assembly GCA_043776025.1 of Archangiaceae bacterium. GTDB lineage: Bacteria > Myxococcota > Myxococcia > Myxococcales > Myxococcaceae > JAYVRT01. The sequence goes on from JAYVRT010000682.1 coordinate 1,773, forward strand.
TGCGGCGTCCGATGCGGTAAGAGGGGGCCATGAGCCGCCGCGTGCTGGTCGCCCCGTCGATTCTCTCCGCCGACTTCGGCCGCCTCGCCGACGAAGTGAAGGCGGTGGAGGCGGCGGGCGCCGATCTGATCCACATCGACGTGATGGACGGCCGGTTCGTCCCCAACCTCACCATCGGGCCGCTGGTGGTCGAGGCGGTGCGGCGGGCAACGAAGCTGCCGCTCGACGTGCACCTGATGATCGTCGAGCCGGAGAAGTACCTCGCCGACTTCGCCCACGCGGGGGCGTCGATTCTCACAGTGCACCAGGAGGCCTGCCCGCACCTCCACCGGACCCTGCAGCAGATCCGCCAGGCAGGGGTGAAGCCGTCGGTGGTGCTCAACCCGGCGACGCCGCTGGCGGCGATCGAAGAGGTGTTGGGCGACGTCGACCAGGTGTTGCTGATGAGCGTCAACCCCGGCTTTGGCGGGCAGTCGTTCATCCCGGCCACGGTGGACAAGATCCGGCGGCTGCGGGCGCTGCTCGACGCGCGGGGCCTGCAGCGGGTGGACGTCGAGGTCGACGGTGGGGTCAACGCCGAGACGGCGAAGCAGGTGCTCGCTGCGGGCGCCAACGTGCTCGTCGCCGGCAACGCGGTCTTCAAGCAGCCGGACTACCGCGTGGCGATCGCGGCGCTGCGGGGCTGACGGTCTCGCGCGTGGCGAAGCCGCTGAGCTGGCTGGTGCCTTCGCTGTGGGCCGGCGGGGCGGCGCCGGCGGCGGCGATCGCGCTCCGGGCCGCGCGCAGCGAGCTCGGCGCCAACCCGATCGCCGAGGCGCTCAACCGGTTGGGGATGACCTCGCTGGTGTTGCTGGTGGCGGCGCTCGCCTGCACCCCGCTGCAGCTGGCGACCGGGTGGACCTGGCCGGCGCGGATCCGCCGCACCGCGGGGCTGCTCGCCTTCGGCTACGTGACGCTCCACTTCCTCGTCTACCTCGGGCTGGATCTGCAGCTGGCGTTCGGGCAGGTGGCGGCCGACGTCGCGAAGAGGCCCTTCATCACCGTCGGGTTCGCCGCGTGGCTGCTGCTGCTGCCGCTGGCGCTGACCTCGACCCCCGCGATGGTGAAGCGCCTGGGGTACGTGCGCTGGAAGCGGCTCCACCGGCTCTCGTACCTGTGCGGCGCGCTCGGCGTGGTGCACTTCTACTGGCGGGTGAAGCGGGACCACACCGAGCCGCTGCTCTACGGCGCGCTGCTCGGGTTCCTGCTGCTGATGCGGGTCGTCAACTTCGTCCGGACGCGGCGCCCCACCTCGGGGTAGCGCTCCGACCCCGCCTGGGGTCAAAGGACCGTCGGCATCTGTGCGAGACTCGCGATCCATGGCTCCGATTCGACCCGCAGGCGTCGCGGCTCCCCGGCCGGTGAAGGCGACCGAGCCGGCAGCTCCCCCAGCTGCCTCTCCCCAGGCGCGGCCGCCAGCCGATGGCTTCGCCACCGCCACCGCCACCGCCTCGCAGCCCGCGGCAACCGGCGGCCTGTTTCACGGCGCGCGCGACGTCTACTTCGGCGCGCTCGATCACGACCCGGCCTTGCGGGCGAAGGCGAAGGGCGACGCGGTCGGTGCGCTGCTCGACGTGCTCTCCCGGCCCGACGTGCCGCCGGTGCTGGACCACGCGTACGCCGTGAAGGCCGGCTCGGTCGGGGGCGGCCGGATCCTGATGGCGCTCGACTACACCCGGGGCATCCCCTCGGAAGAGACCGCGGCCCAGGCGCTGAAGAAGGGCGCGCTGCACTTCCTCGCCTCGAAGATCATCACCCCGCTGCTGACCCACTTCCGTTCGGTGGACGGGGCCTCGCTCTTCCCGGGCCTCGCTCTTCCCGGGCGACGCGACGATGACCCCGGCGTTTCGCGACAGCCCGCTGTGGGGCCCGCAAACGAACCAGGTCGGCCACCTGCTCTGCGCGGTCGAGGCCGGCACGCGCCTGGGCCGCTTCGCCAAGCACGGCGTCGAGCGCGCCGTCTTCGAGCTCGGGCTCAAAGCCGCCGACAAGCTGGCGGGCTTTCACAACCTCGACGGCACGGTCGCCGACTGGTCGCGGGCGGGGATCATCGGCCACGAGATGATCGGCGATGGCGACGGCTCGGGGTTCATCGGCCAGATGAAGGCCTACGACCGCCTCGTCGCCCACGGAGATCCGGACCACATCCGCGCGCACTGGGACGAGGCGGTGGCGGCGGTGCTGCGGGGCGACAACGACGCGGCCTTCGTTCACATCGACGCCATCTGTAGTGCAATCGAAGCGCCGACCACCCCGGAGGAGGTCGCAGCGAACCTGAAGAACGACCACCCCCGCTTCGCCGCCGCCCACCAGGCGCGCGAGGGCAACAGCCGCGAGGACATTGCCTTGAGCATCTACGGCTTCGCCACCGGCTACGCGGGGATGACGAAGGGCTTCTCTTCACCCGAAGCGGTGCGCGCCGCCTTCGAGGCCCGCTTCAGCGCTGGCGGCTCGAGCGCGGCGTCGATCGACCGCGGGGCCCACGTCCCTCCCTGACGGCGTTCAGGCCGCGGCGAGGGCTGCTTCGATCAGCGGGTGGGCCGCGGCGCGGCTGCGCCAGGCGACCTGAATCGGAAACCGCGACGCCGGGTGGCTCACCGGCCAGGCGGCCACGCCCGCGACCCGCGGACCGCCCTCGAGCAGCGAGGGCACCAGCGAGAAGCCCAGGCCGGCGGCGACGAAGCCGAGGATGGTGTCCGAGCTGTCGGCGCTGAAGGCCTGCGTCGGGTGAAGGCCGTGCTCGGCGAGCCCGGCCAGCTGCAGCCCGCGCAGCGCCCGATCCGACTGGTATGCGATGAAGGGCACCTGGCCCAGCTGCGCCAGCTTCAGCCGCGCGCCCTGCGCCCACGGGCCCTGGGTCGGGGTGACGACGAACGCGCGCATCGTCGCCACCTGCCGGGCCTCGATGCCCGGCGGCAGGGACGGCAGCCAGTCGACGAGCAGGTCGGCCTCGCCGCGCAGCAGCGCTTGCGGCTCGGCGACGCGGACCTCTTCGAGGCTGACGGAGATCTGAGGGTGGCGCGCCTGCAGCCGCTGAAGCCACTGGGGCATCAGGTGCCGCAGCAGGTGACCCGCGGCGTGGATCTTCAGCGTGCCTCCGACCTTGCCGCCCTTCAGCCGCGTCGCCAGCGCCGGCAGCTGCTCGTAGAAAGGGCCGACCACCTCGAAGAGCGCCTTCCCCGCCAGCGTCAGCTCCATCTGGTCCTTGCCCACCCGCTCGAAGAGGGTGACGCCGATCTCCTGCTCCAGCCGCTTCACCTGCTGGTGCACCCCGGGCTGGGTGATGGGGTAGGGGAAGGCGCGCGCCGCCCGTGCGTACCCGCCGGTGCGTGCAACCCAGTAGAATCCTTCGAGCCGCTGGAGCGTCATCATATCCGGTGGATTATCGATTGGTGAATGACAAGTTCCTACCGGGAATTGAACCCGACGGCGACGCTGGGCGTTGAAGAGGACACAACCCGCAGCCCAACGGAGTCACACATGAAGGCGATGAAGAACGCGGTGCACCTCGGAGTCCTCGCCATCTGGGCCGGGATGGGGGTGTTGCTCACCTTCAACCTCGTCTTCGGTGGGACGCTGGCGCTGGCCGCTCCGCTGGCGTTCTGGCTCTGGTTCGCCGGCTTCGCCGCGATCACCAGCACCGCGGTGGCGAAGTTCGAGGGGCCGATCGCCGCGCTCGCGGTGCACGCCGCCGCGTTCGGGGTGCTCCACCTCATCCCGAAGGTGTTCCCGCTGAACCTGCTCCGGCTCGGGCTGGACCTGCTGTCGAATCGGTAGGCAGCGGGCCGGGGTTGGCGTTTGGCCCGCGGGAGCGTTAATCAGCTCCGATGAAAATCGTCAAAACCGCTGACGCGCCGTGGGTCGAAGGGATGAACAAGGGCGCCTTCTCCGGGCGTCGCAAGCCGCTGGGGACGCCGAAGCTCGGCGCCTCGCTCTGGGAGCTGCCTCCGGGGAAGAAGTCCTTCCCGTTCCACTCCCACCACGTCACTGAGGAGGCGATGTACGTCGTCTCGGGCACGGCGAAGGTCCGTACGCCCGAGGGGCTGACGGCGATCAGCGCCGGCGACTACGTCTCATTCCCCGCGGGCGGCCCGGCGCACCAGCTGATCAACGACGGCGCCGAGCCGATGCACTACCTCGGCCTGTCGGTGAGCCCGGGCTTCGACATCGTCGAGTACCCCGACTCGGACAAGGTCAGCTCGGTGGTCGGGGTCCCTCCCAACGCCAAGCGCTTCATCTTCAAGAAGAAGGACATGGCGGAGTACTTCGATGCAGAGAAGGACGCGACCTGAGTGTCACCGCGAGGTGTCGGCCGGAGCCGCACCTTCTCGAAATGAGGAAGCAGGCGTAGGGTCGGCCGCATGTTCTCCCCTGTTCATCACGGCCGCCGGACTTCTCCGCGCGCGCCGATCGAAGTGCGGGCGCAGGTGGCGGCCGGGCTCGAGCGCTACCCGGCGACGGTGAAGCAGATCAGCGAGGGCGGCCTCAAGCTCGAGACCGACCGGGAGCTGCCGAAGACACGGCTGGTGGTCGCCTTCGAGCTGCCCGGCTTTGGCGAGCAGCGGGTGGTCTCCGAGGTCTGCTGGCAGCACAACGCCCAGTGCCGGAGCTACGGCTGTGCCTTCAAGGAGGTTCCGCCAGCGACGAAGCAGAACATCGCCACCTACGTGAAGAAGATGAAGAAGACGTACACCGAGCTGCAGCTGGCGATCGCGCTCAACAAGCCGCGGGGGATGATCGCCCCGCTGCTGGCCGAGGCCGGGCTGGCCCACATCACCGACCCGGGGCGGCTCAAGGACGTGCTCACCCGCGCGATGGAGCAGCTGCAGTCCGCCAGCCACTGAAGACAGCCCTGGCTCTTGAAGTGGGTCATGAAGGTCATAGAATATGGCCATGAAGACCATCAACATCGCCCGCCTCAAGGCCAACCTCAGCAAGGTGCTCAAGGACGTCCAGGCGGGTGAGCGGATCACCGTCTGTGATCGCGACCGGCCGATCGCCTGGATCGTGGCAGTGACCGCCGCGTCCGCCGGCCCGTGGGAACGTCTGGCCCGTGACGGCAAGGTGCGCCTGGGCAAGCAGCGGTGGGACGAGGTCCAGATCTCCCGGCTGCCGAAGCGGGTGCCGATTCAGGACCTCCTGCGAACGGTCCGCGAGGACATTCGGTGAAGCAGCTCTACCTGGACACGTCGGTCATCCTGCGGATTCTCTTCAGCGAGCCGGGAACCCGGGCGCCGCTGACCAACAAGTCGGTGGCAGTGTCGTCGGAGTTGCTGCAGGTCGAGGCATTTCGCGCGCTCGACCACGCGCGCCTCGGTGGGCTGCTCGACGATTTGCAGATGGCGCGCAAGTCGAAGGAGCTGTTCGCGCTGCTCTCGAACGTTCACCTCTTTCCCGTCTCGGCCGAGGTCCTCGAACTTGCGCGCGCGACTTTCCCGATTCGGGTTCGCGCCCTCGACGCCTTGCATGTCGCGACCGCGCAGGCGGTGACCGCCGAGGTGGGACCGGTCGACTTCTGGACCCACGACGCGGGCATGGCTTGCGCCGCGACGGTGCGGGGCCTCGAGGTCTTCGGGCTGCCCCTCTGACTACTTCGGGATCGCGACCGTCACCGGGTCGCTGACCGCGTCCGGCCGCCAGCCGTCGCGGGCCCGGACTTCAATCTGGTGCTCGGCGTGCAGCAGCAGCCGCGGGTGCTCGACCGTCAGCGTTCCGTCGGGACTGGCAACCCGCCAGGTGCTCCAGAAGCCGCCGTTGACGCGGGTCTGGTACTCGGGCCGGGTCGCGGTCGCCAAGCCCACCTGCAGCACCGCCTGCCCGCCCTGGTGGCTCATCCGCGCCGCGTGCAGCTTCGGCGAGGCGGCGAGGCACGGCGTCGTCGAGGGGAGCAGCTTGGCGTAGACGCCGACGTGGTTGTAGCTCTTCGTGCCGCTGACCAGCCCGACGCCCTTGGCAGCGACCAGCTTCAGCTGCCAGCCGCCGAACTGGGGCACGGTGAACGCCTGGAACCCGCGGGCCAGCGCCGGCTCGGCGAGGCTGAGCAGCGAGGGCACCAGCTTCTCGAGCGCCGCGAGGTCCTCCGCGAGGATGTCGGAGTTGCTGGCGTGGACGTTGGTGATCGCCCCGGTGAGGCTGCCGAGGACCGGGGTGACGTCGCTGCAGTTGCTCAGCGAGAGCCCGATTGGCAGCTTCACGTCCGCGGAGACGGTGAAGAGCCGGATGTAACGGTCGTCGAGCAGCGCGTAGAGATCGATCTCCACGCCCGGCCAGTCGAAGCGGATCAACGGCTCGAGCGGCTTCATCGTCACCGGGTCGAAGGTGCCTTCTCCCAGCGTCGCCGAGGGGGGGTTGACCGGGCGGATCACCACCCGCAGCGGGACGCTGAGGTCCTTGCCGGTGAGCTTGTTGAGCGAGGGCAGCAGGGTGCCGAGCAGGCCCGACTCCAGCTGGGCGACCTGCTCGTGCCCCAGCTCGAGGCAGAGCGCTCCCGACTGCTGGGCGTGGAAGAACGCCCGGCTGAGCAGCTGCGACGACAGGCTGAGGCCCACGTCGTAGGCGCCCGGGGCGTCGGCGTCGAGGTCGGGCAGGGGCAGCGCCGGCTCCATCGGGTGAACCATCGGCTTGACGCATGCGGGGACCTCGACCTCCTTGGCGCCGCCGCGGAAGCCGAGGGTCAGGCCCGCCGCGCTCGCGGTCGCGCCGCCGCCGGCCGCGATCGACAGGTCGATCGCCGCGTTCGACGGCACCAGCCCGCTGGCGACCTGGCCGAGCGCCATCCGCCCTTCGACCCCGAGCAGGCCGGGCACGCACTTGCCGGTGCCGGTGTCGATGCACTTGCCCGCGCCCGCGTCGGGCGAGCCGCCGTCGACCGGCGAGCCGCCGTCGCTCAGCTGGCAGCTGCTGTCGGCGACCGCGCTCTTCGGGCAGCTGCCGTCCTGCCCGCAGCCGCGGCAGTTCGAGTTGCGCAGCGTCGTCTCCAGCCGGGTGGTGAGCGACTTGGTGATCTGGTCGAGCAACACCGTCTTGATGATGCTGAAGTTCGCTGCGCTGCACGCCCCGCACGGACCCTCGCTGCTGATGAGGATGTCGGCGGAGTCGAAGCACGCGGGCTTGGGGTCGGCGCCGGCGGTGCCGCAGACCTTCGAGCCGCCGAGGTCGGCGATCTCCAGCGAGAGCACCTTGTCCCAGCGCGGGTCGACGGTGAAGCGGAGGTGGACGTTGAGCAGGTTGTTGAACGGCGTCGTCCGCCCGGTGTCGAAGTCGACGCTGCACTTCACCGCGCCGGAGAAGAGGCACAGCAGCGAGTTGCGGCTGACCGAGGAGATCATGATCTTCCCGGTGGCGAGGGTGATGTCGATCTGCGCCTCGAGCAGGTCCGGGGCCTTCGGCGCCAGCACCAGGGAGGAGACGTTGATGGTGATCGTCTTCGCCAGGTCCTTGGCGTCGCACTTGCCGTCCATCTGGCCGCAGCTCTCCGCGGTGCAGTAGAGGCCGCCTTCATCGGCGATGGTGAGGTTCTCCAGCAGGACGTTCTGGATGCTGCAGGGAATCGGCACCGCCAGCTGGCCGCCAGGAGCAAGCTGCTCGAGCAGCAGCGGGGCGTTGACGTTCACCACCCCAAAGCCGCTGGCAGTCAGCCGGCCCGCGGCAGCGCTGTCGACCTTGGTCCCGGTGAAGCCGCCGGGAATCGGCTCGAGGGTGCAGCCCCCGGCGCAGCCACCGCCGCCCCCGCCTTGCCCGCACGCGGCGAACACCGCGCAGAGCGCGAACAACGACAGCCGGGTGTGGCGGGGGGGCGGCATCGGGTGTGCCCCCTTAGCAGGGGAGGGGGCCTGCGCTCCAATCCCCCCCTACCGGCGCTTCTTTCCGGCCTTCTTCACCTTCTTCGCCGGCTTGCGCACTGGCTTGCGAACCGCCTTGCGGGCCGCCTTCTTCGGCGCGGGCTTCTTCTTCTTTCCCCGGGCAGCGAGGGTCTTCTTCGCCCGGGCGACCAGCTTCTTCACCGCGCTCGAGGCCTTCTTCGCCGTCTTCTTCACCGACTTGACGGCCTGCTTCGCGCTCTTCTGCACCTGGTCTCCGGCGAGCTCGATCGCGTCGCCCGCGGCCTCGGCCGCCTCGCTGACCGCGTGGCCCATCTCGTTGAACTTGGCCCGCGCCGAGCCGAAGTACTTCGTCATCGGGTCGAAGTAGTGCTCTTCCCAGCCCTGCCGGTAGGCGTCGGTCTGCCCCGCGGGGGTGCCGGCGTGCTTGAGCGTCACCCGGGTGCCGTCACCTTCAGGGGCGAGCAGCACCTCGAGCGTCGAGGGCGGCTCGGACTCCTGGAACTCGGTGGTCCGCCACGACTGGAGGATCCGAGAGTACGGCTGCTTCTCGAGCGTCTTGCCGGTGATGTAGCCGTCCCACGCGGTGAAGCCGTCATCGGCGTCACTGTAGGTGGCGGTACTCCCCGTCATCTGCCCGTGCTCCGAGCCGGAGAGCCACGCCTTGTAGATGGCCTCGGGGGTGCCCGGGATCACCCGGGAGACTTCGATTGACTCGCTCATTTCGTCCTCGATGAGAAAGGGGGGTTCGCAGCGGCGCGGACTCTACTCATAATCGGGTTTCATGAGTCCCCTGCCGTTGACGATGCTGTTGCTTCTTGCCGCCGCCCCTCCTTCCCCGGCGAACAAAGAGAAGGACCGGGACGCGCTGCGCAAGGCGATCGCCGGGGTGATTGAACGGTCGCCCCTGCGCACCGCCCGCATCTCGGTGCAGGTCCGCAGCCTGGAGGACGGCAGCGTCGTCTTCGCCCAGGGCGCCGACGACCTGCTCAACCCCGCCTCGAACGTGAAGCTCTACACCGCCGCCGCGGCGCTGGCCCGGCTCGGCCCCGACTACCGATTCGAGACCGAGTTCCTCACCGACAACGAGTACAAGGACGGGAAGGCGAAGGTGCTCTACGTGCGCGGCCGGGGCGACCCGACGCTGTCGACCGAGCGCCTCTACGGGATGGTCAGCGAGCTGGTCCACGCCGGCCTGAAGGAAGTCACCGACATCGTGGTCGACGACTCCTGGTTCGATGGCGAGCGCGAGCCGCCCGGCTTCGACCAGGAGGTGGGAGACAAGGCGTACCTCGCGCCGACCGGCGCGCTCTCGCTCAACTGGAACTCGATCGGCGTCTACCTGCGGCCCTCGGAGTTCGTTGGCGGGCCCGCCACCGCCGAGCTCGAGCCGGCCTCCGACTACTTCACCCTCGACAGCCAGCTGCAGACGGGGACCAAGACCCAGCGGCGTTTCACCGTCAGCAGCGAGCTCGACAAGGACCGCGTCCACCAGAAGATCACCGTGAAGGGCTTCGTGCCGGCGGAGAAGGGCACCTGGAGCGTGTGGAAGAAGGTCGAGCAGCCGCAGCTGTACTTCGGTCTCACCCTCAAGTCGTTGCTCGTGCAGCGGGGCTTCAAGCTCAAGGGCCGGGTGCGGGGAGGCACGGTGCCGCCGGGCAGCAAGGTGCTCTACATCGCGCAGAGCGACACCCTCGACATCGTGCTGAAGAGGATGAACAAGAGCTCGTCGAACTTCGTCGCGGAGCAGCTGATTAAGACGCTCGGGGCCGAGGGCAAGGGGCCGCCGGGCACCACCGCCCACGGCATCGAGGTGGTCGAGGACTTCCTCGAGCGCGACGTCGGGCTGCGGCGCGGCAGCTACGTGATGCGCAACGGCTCGGGACTCAACGACACCAACCGCTTCTCGGCGGCGCAGAACTGCACCCTGCTCAAGTACATGTGGGATCGCTTCCCGCTGGCGCCGGAGTACCTGAGCTCGCTGGGGATTGCCGGCAAGGACGGCACGATCAAGTACCGCTTCGAAGGCACCGACGCGGTCTGGCGGCTGCGGGCGAAGACGGGGACGCTGGAGAACGTCTCCGCGCTCGCGGGCTACGTACAGTCGGTGGGGGGAGAGCGCTTCGTCTTCTCGGTCGAGGTCAACGATTTCCCTGGCCGGGTGAGCACGGTGGTCCAGCACATCGACGCGGTGGGCGCGGCGGTGGCGGCGACTGGCAGCACCGGCGGCCCCGCGTCCGCGCTCGCCTCGCTCAACCCGCCCTCGGTGGTGGGGCCGATGGAGGAGCTCAAGGCGCGGATCAAGACCTACGCGGTCTTCGGACAGAAGTCGGACAAGCGCAACAGCCCGTTTCTGCGCACCAGCTGGCGCACCGAGAAGGATCCCGCGGTGCGCGCGGTGATCGCCGAGGCGCTCTACCAGTCGGACGCGCGCGAGTACGCCTCGACGCGGATGTTCCTCGACAGCGTCGCCGCCGGGGACGAGGTCTACGGCCGGCTGAAGCGGGCGGCGAAGGAGCTGGGGATCGACACCCCGCTGGTGGGGAGCGTCGTCGAGCTCGCCGCGTCGGGGAGCTCCGAGGCGATCACCCGGCTGTTCGAGCTGACGCGCGCCAGCGGCGGCGACGAGGCCGCCGAGCGGGCGATGGCCGACGCGCTGGCGACGGTGGCGAACGAGGCGCCGCAAGAGCTGCTTCACGGGCTGAAGGCCGCGCCGTCCACCGACCGTGACGCCGCGGTCGAAGCGCTCGCCGAGGGAATGGTGCGGGCGGAGAAGCCGGACGCGCCGCTGTGGGCGCAGCTCAAAGAGCTGCAGGGCTCGCCCGACGCGAACAGCGTCGACTTCGCGCGGCAGCTCGAGGTGACGCTCTCCCAGAAGATCGCCGAGGCGAAGGCCCCGACCGCCCACGACGCCGGCGCGCCGGGCCACCCGCCTGGGAGCAGCGCCCCGGGAGCCGTCGCTCCCGGCGGCTGAGCACCCGACGTCGGTGCCTTTTGTCCCGAATCTCCCCGCGCTCCTTCGGATCAACGAGCCGCGGTTTCGAATGATCGCTTCACTCACTCAGGGCAGGCCAAGGTCGGCACAGAAGCGCGAGAACGGCACGACGGTAACCTTCCCCGTCTCGAAGTGTTTGCCGCCCCGATGGACCTGGTAGAATTTCGGAATCGGCGCCCGCTCAGCGAAGTACCGCACGGACGAGCCGACCGCCCCTTGCCCACTCTTGCACTCGACGGCAAAGAGTGGGCGCCGGTCGCGCAGCACGACAAAGTCGACCTCGCGTTTGTCGGTGTCTCTCAAGAAACGCAGCTCCATCGTGTGGCCTTGCGTGTCCTCGGCGAAGTGGCAGTACTTGAGCAACTGCGACGCCACCAGGTTCTCGAAGCGAGCGCCGGGGTCAGCCACCGCAGACCAGTCCCACAGGTAGAGCTTGCGTTCTTTCTTCACGGCTCGAATTCGTGGCGCACCGAAAGGGGCCACTGTGAAACAAACGTACAGGTTCTCGAGAATCTGCAGCCAGCGCTCGACTGTCTTGTGGTCGACCTCGAGATCCTGGCGCAGGTTTGCGATCGACAGGGGGGCGCCGACGCGATCGGGCAGCAACTCGACGAGTTGTTCGATCAAGCTGATCTCGTGGACGCGCTCGAGGTCACGCAGATCATCGCGGAGCACACGCGACAGCCGGTCACGCTGCCAGATTCTGTGCTCAGTCTTGTGCTGCGCGAACAGCGGCTCGGGGAAGCCCCCGAACTCCAGCAGCGCTTCGAAGTCGGTCTTGCTCGCCGCGGCGTTGAGCTCAGGCAAAGAGAATGGGTGCAGGCGGAAATAGCGGTAGCGCCCGACCAGCGCATCGCCGCCCTTGCGGTAGTAGTCGAGCCGCGCTGACCCGGTGACGAGGATTCGCCGGAAGGACTTCTCGGTGTCCCAGATGCCCTTGAGGACTCGCCGCCACCGCGCGTACTTGTGGATCTCGTCGAACACGAGGAGCGGCTCGTTCGGTGGCAGCTCGGCTCGCATCACCCGTGGCCGAACACGCGGGTCATCCCAGTTGAGATAGGCGGGGTGGCGCTCGGTCACTTTCGGGCCGAGCAGCCCGAGCGCCAGGGTGGTCTTGCCCACCTGTCGTGGGCCCCCCACGAACGCCATCTTCCGGGCGCTCAACGCCTTTTCGACCGCCGGGCGGAGGTACCGTTCGAAATGCATGAAACGGATAGTAGTCCAGTTAACTCATGAGTAAAATAGAGTCTTGTCCAGTCGGTCTACGCCCCTCAAGGGTCGGCTGCGCTGGTTTTTCTCTGCGTTGTTGCACTGTTGAGCGCGGTGGGAGGCCCCAGACGCCGCAGGGTTGGGCCGCGGTTCCTTGGGCAGCGACCACGAGGTCGATTGCGCTTCGAGCGCAAACGAACCTCTGCTTTCGACACGCGTAAGGCGATCCTATTTCAGCGGCTCAGTCGGGCAGGCCGGCGGCGGTGTGGGCGTTCACCACGTCGTTGGGCGCGGTCGGCATCTTCTTGGCGCCGCCATTCAGATGAGGGCAGTTGGCGGCTTTTCCGGCGCCGAGCGAAGCCGCCTGGCCAGCGGTGTTCTCCGAGCCGGCGGGCCCTGCGCCCGAGAGGCGCGCCCCCGCGCTGGCGAGGCCGCTCGAGGTGAACACCGACCCCATCGCGCCGCGCGCCACGTTGGCGTCTGACTTCACCGCCAGCGACGCGTTGAGCGCCACCGCCTCAATCACCCCGGAGCTCCCGCCCTTCATCCCCGCGGGGATGATGCCGTCCTGGTAGAGCTGGCGCAGATCGTCGACCTTGATGCCGGTCTTGCCTGTCGCCGGGTCCTTGGTGCCGAACACCGAGAGCAACCCGGCGAACTCGACCTGAGCGAAGTTGAGGCCGCGGACAGTCGCGTCGAGCTTGTTGGCGCCGGCGCCCAGGTCCCGCCGGTAGTTGTCGGCGATCGCGGCCGCGAAGCTGTCGGTGGTCATCACCCCGTTCTGCGCGTGCGAGACGAGCGCGTCGAACTTTCCCTGGTCGAAGTGGCCGGCGCGCAGGATGCCGGTGTCGGCTGGGTGGGGGACGATGCCCTCGGGCAAGTTCACCAGGTTCATCTCATGGTGGGTCAGGTTGTGGAGGATGTCGGTCGGCTTGTTACCGATCGCGCCGATGCCCCACGAGGCCGCCCCCAGCGCGCTGGTTCCGCCGAGGTTGCGCACCGCCTTGTTGAGCTCGTCGAGGCTGACTGAGCCATCTGGCTTCAGTTGGAGGCTGCCGTCGGCGGCCATCGCGCGCAGCACCGGGCACATCACCTCTTTGTTGCCGCTGCCCGGCGCGATTGCCACCGCCGCCGCCGTCGGCTTCGCCTGCCCGGTCGGCCGCCAGCCGGGGACCGCCGGCGTGGCGGCGGGCGAGGCCGGCTGGGGGGTGGCGGGCGCTTTGGCTTCCGAGGTCCGTTGGGTCGGCTGCGGCGGCAACTTGGGGTTGATGGTGTTGGCCATGGGGTTCCTCAGGGTCAGAGCGTCTTGAGAGATGCGAGCGACTTCATGAACAGCGAAGCGTTGGACTCCTGTAGCGAACGCTCGGGAAGGGTGAGCGTGAGGTTACACAGCCGGCCCTGGTGCAGCCGCATCACGAAGTACTGACGCATCTCACCGGCCTGAGTCGGGAAGGTGTACGCGAGCACCGCCCCCGTCCCTCCATCGACGAACTTGATCGCCGCGTTGGTGAGGTTCTTGATGTTGGTGATGGTGTGCGCGAGCTCGATCATCGTCTCCGCGGCGAGCTCTTCGAGCGAAGCGCCGGTGCGGGCCACCTTGCTCTGCGCCATCAGACTGGGGCCAGGGCCGCTGCCTGGCAGCCCCATGCGCAGGCCGAAGGTCACTTCTTCCGTGCGGAACCCCGGCGGGGGATCAAAGCCGAACCCTTCGAGGTTGATCATTGGTGGGTGACTTAACGCACCTGGGGCGCGTCTGACCAATCGCGGAGGGGCTCGTGGACATCCAGAGGCGCAGAGGGACAGGACATCAAGAAGTCGATTGACGAGATCGCAAAGCGCGTGAAGGCCGCCGACCGCGATGGCGACGGCTTCATCGCCGAAGGGGAGCAGGGTTCTGCGGCGACGGGGGCGGAGACGTCGTTCGTGAACTTCGGGGCCCGGTTCGGCGGCCACCAGCTCTCTGACTTCAACCTCCCGACCCAGCACCAGGGCCGACTCCCCAGATTCTCGTGGAAGGGTACGCCCGCGGAAGTCTGCAGCAGCTTGCTCCTGGCCTTCTCAGACCGGAAGAACGACAACTTCCTCGGCAGCGACCCGGCAGGGGCAGAGCCCACGGCGAAGGTCGACGTCACCACGTACACGCCACCTTCTGGGTGGAAGTACGAGGAGCAGAAGCTCTCCGCCAATTACGCAGTCATGAACAACGAGGCCGGTGCCGCCGGCTCCCTGATGATCATGCGCAGCCTCGTGGGAGCGACGGACGCTCGCGCGAACTTCGACAAGGCGTGGGCGAACTTCATCACCAGCGGGCTGCCGGATGCGCCGGCCCCGACGATCGCGCCGGCCGCTACACGCGATGGTTGGCAACTCGTGCGTGGTACGACGAAGTACGCGTTCCAAGGCCGCGTCGGCCAGACGACGCTCCTCGTCGCGACCCGCGCTTCGACCTTCGTGGTCGTACTCGTGTAACCGTTCAGGCGGGGGGCAGGCGATCAGCTGGACGCATGGAGGCGATCAGTTCCCGCAATGAGCGAGATCGCGTTCAGGGCGATCGCGTGATCTACCACGCGGGTGTCCGACCCGCGTGACCAACGCATCGCCGATCTCGAAGCGCGGGTCGCGGCCAAGGACGCGGTGATTGAGGCGCAGCGCGTGGAACTCGAGCAGCTGAAAACGAAGGTCGAGGAACTGACCCAGTTGGTGTTGGCCATGAAGGAGCAGCTGGACCGGAACTCAAGCAACTCGGGCAAGCCGCCGTCGAGCGACTCGCCGGA
>JAYVRT010000683.1:0-16589 GCA_043776025.1 Archangiaceae bacterium
GAAGGACAAGCTCTCGAGGCTGGAAGCCGCGCTCCAGTCGCGAGAGGCGAAGACCGGCCTCAAGGACTCGGTGCTGCACCAGTTCCTCGACCAGGGAAACAAGGTGGTCCAACAGGCGACGACCGATCCGGCGCGTGTCAAAGCGGCCCGGTTCCTGACTGAATTCGAGCAGCAGCTGGCTGCGTCGCGGTAACCCGCGTCCCCGAATCCAAGGCATAATGGGAGGGTGTTCCCCCTCATTCTCGTCCTGCTCAGCCAGGCTCCGGCGCGCACTCCCGTTGGGGTCGTGATCTCGAGCAAGCGCCCGGGCTCCGATGCCGCGGCGCAGAAGGTCGCGGCGCAGAAGGTCGCGGCCCGAATGGTCGAGGCCGTCGCCAGCGCCCAGTTCACCTCGGTGCTCGACGACGTCGCGACGGCGAAGCTGTTGAAGAAGTCGAAGCTGATTGCCCGCGACTGCCAGGGGGCGGGCCCCTGCCTGATCAAGCTCGCCAGCGCGCTCGGGCCCAAGGCGATCGTCTTCGGTGTCGACGTCGGGAAGATCGGCGACTCGCTGGCGATTCACATCGAGGCAGTCGGCCCCGATGCGTCGATCGGCTCGGTCGACGTCCCCGCCGACGCCGACATCAAGCCGGGCCAGCTCGGCCCACTCGACGGCTTCGCCCGGTCGATCGCGGAGAAGCTCGCGCCGACTCCCGCGGTCGCTCAGACCCAACCCGCGCCCGCGGCCGACGCACCCAAACCGGTGGTGCTCGAGCCGACTCCTCCTCCGACTCCGCCGCCCGCGGTGGTCGCGGCGCGGGAGGGCCCTTCGACGGTGCGCAAGGCCCTTCCCTGGATCGTCGGCGGAGGCGCGGTCGCGTCGCTTGCGGTGTCCGGCGTCTTCTTCGGGCTGGGCGCTTCGGACAAGAGCGCCTTCGACGCCTCGGTGAGCGGTGGCGTCAGCCGGCTGCCGGGCTCGGAGCTCCAGGCGATCAGCTCCCGGGGCAACTCCCGGTTCACCATCGGACTCTCCACGGCCGTGGTGGGAGTCGCCCTGGCGGCCTGCTCCGCTGTCCTCTTTGCCACTGAGTGAGACGACCAATGAGAATCACCTGGGTGGCGTTGTTCGCCGGCGCATTGGCGCTCGAAGGCTGTAGCTGCCTCGACGCGAAGACCCTCGAGGGCTTCGGCTGCGAATCCAATCGGACCTGCGCGATCGACGGCTACAGCTGCTGCGGGGACAACGTCTGCCGCAAGGACTGCAGCAAGTCCGACGGCGGCGTCGGAGGCGGGAGCGGCGGGGGGATGGGCGGTGGCGCCGGTGGCGGCGGTGCCGGCGCGGGCGGCGGCTCGGGTGGAGCGGGTGGCGGCAACGGCGGCAGCGGCGGCAATGGCGGAGGTGGAGACGCGGGCACCCCCGACGCGGGCATCGGCGAAGCGGCCGCGGGTCCGGGCAGCTGCTTCGACGGGCTCGACAACGATGGAGACGGCAAGACCGACTGTGCCGACTCCGACTGCGAGGGCGCACTCTGCCGCGCTTCGAAGGGCACCTGCGACGGCGTCGAGACCTGCAGCGCGGGCGTCTGCCCCGCCGATGGCTTCCGGCCTGGCACCGACGTGTGCCGGCCCACGGCTGGGCTCTGCGACGTCGAAGAAAAGTGCACTGGCAGTTCGCTCGACTGCCCGCCTGACACCTACATCGCCAACACCGGGGTTTGCCGGCCCGTCGACGACGGCGGCTGCGACGTCGAAGAGAAGTGTCCGGGAAACGGTCCGGCCTGTCCGCTCGACGGCTGGAAGGGAATGGGCTCGCTGTGCCGCGCGAAGGCGGGTTCGTGCGACGTCGACGAGACCTGTACCGGCGCTTCGTCCACCTGCCCGGACGATGCGTTCGCCGCCAACACCGTCGTCTGCCGCGCGGTGGATGGAGGGTGCGACGTCGCCGACAGGTGCAGCGGCACCGCTGCGGCGTGTCCGGCCGATGGCGTGCTTCCCGCGACCACAGTCTGCCGAGCGGTGAACGGCAGCTGCGATCTCGCCGAGTCGTGCGACGGCACTGCCCCCGCATGCCCGCCCGACACCAGCTCGTGCCCGGGGACGCAGTTCTGCAATGGCACCGCTTGCGTGGCGAAGCTCGCCAATGGCCAGGTGTGTACCGGGCCAGCGATGTGCAACTCCGGCAACTGCGTCGATGGCTTCTGCTGCAACACCGGCTGCGGCGGCGAGTGCGACCAGTGCAACCTCACCGGACTGCAGGGCACCTGCTCCAACAGCCCGAACACCCTCGTCTGCCGGCCGTCCGCCGGGGCGTGCGACCCGGCCGAGTCGTGCACCGGCGGCGCCGCCACTTGCCCTGCCAACGTCCTTGCCGGGACGATGACCACCTGCCGCGCCTCCGCGGGCGCGTGCGATCCGGCAGAGACCTGCGACGGCCTGGTCGCCACCTGCCCCCCCGACACCCTCGCTGGGACGGGTGTTCTGTGCCGGGCCGCGACCAGCGGCGGCTGCGATGTCGCCGAGAACTGCACCGGCCTCGCTCCCGCCTGTCCTTCGGATCGGGTGCTGACCGCTGGGACTCTGTGCCGTGGCGACGCCGGCCCCTGCGATCTGACCGAGCTCTGCAATGGCTCGAGCCCGAACTGCGGTGCCGACGCGGTTCAGCCCGCCGGCACCGTCTGCCTGCCCGCGAGCGGAGTGTGCGACCTCGACGACCTGTGCGACGGCGTCTCGCGCAACTGCACCATTCGGTTCGCTGGTG
The DNA here is from genome assembly GCA_043776025.1 of Archangiaceae bacterium. GTDB lineage: Bacteria > Myxococcota > Myxococcia > Myxococcales > Myxococcaceae > JAYVRT01. Next base: position 2,738 of record JAYVRT010000683.1, read on the forward strand.
CGAGCGCGACCTGCCGCAGCGCCGCCGGGCCCTGCGACCTCGCCGAGAATTGCACTGGCTCGGGCCCCAGCTGCCCCGCGGACGTGAAACAGATGTCGGGGCACGTCTGCCTCGCCGCCAGCGGGCTGTGCGACGTCGCTGACACCTGCGACGGCACCTCCGACACCTGCGCAGCCCGGTTCGTCGGTGCTTCAACGGTTTGCCGCGCAGCCGCGGGCACCTGTGACCTCGCCGAGAGCTGCCCGGGCAATGGCCCCGCCTGCCCCGCCGACGCCAAGCAGATGGTGGGCTTCGTCTGCTCCGCCGCCAGCTGCGCCTCCGGGACCACGGTTGGAGCCGGCAGCTGCGACGCCACCGGGAACTGCACCACGCCCGCGCCGATGTCGTGCAACGGCTACGCGTGCAACGGCGCCGCCTGCTTCACCACCTGCACCACCGACCCCCAGTGCGCCACCAACTTCACCTGCGTCGGCGCCGCCTGCCAGGGCAAGCTGGCGAACGGCGCGGTCTGCAGCACGGGGAGCCAGTGCCTGAGCAACAACTGCATCCAGGCCCAGAGCGGCCTGCGGTGCTCGGCGGTCGTCTCCTGTCCCCCGTGCCAGGTGATCAACGCCGCTGGCACCTCGTGCACCTTCGCCACCGCGGGCACGGATCCAAAGGCCGAGTGCACCCTCAGCGTCGCGACCTGCAAGGTCGACAACTGCGACGGTTCGGGTACTTGCAACGCTCCGGTCAACACTTCGTGCGGCTCGGCGAGCTGCGCCGGCGGGGTGCTCACGGGCCCCCTGTGCGCCGCCGGCGGCAGCTGCTCGTCGGCATCGGTCACCTGCACCCCTTACCAGTGCGCGTCTGGTACGGCGTGCGCGACCAGCTGCAGCAGCGACGTCAACTGCACCAGCGGCTACTGGTGCAACACCGCGCTCAGTGTCTGCCAGACGAAGGGGCCCGCGGGCACGGTCTGCACCGGCGCCAACCAATGCACCAGCGGCAACTGCCAGCAGGGGCAGAACGACCAGCGCTGCGCCTCGGTCAGCTGCCCCGCCTGCCAGGTGGTCGCGACGACCGGCACCAGCTGCCTCAACGCGATCGCCAGCACCGACCCAAAGAACGACTGCGTCTCCAACGTCGCGGCGTGCATCGGTGACCTCTGCAACGGCAGCGGGGCGTGCCAGGCTCAGTCCACCGCGGTGCAGTGCGCGGGGATGACCTGCGTCGGCAGCAACTTCACGCCCCCCCGATTCTGCGACGGTGTCACCGCGGGATCTTGCCCGGCAGTCGGGAGCAGCTCCTGCAGCCCGTACATCTGCAGCGGTACGTCGTGCGCGAGCACCTGCGTCGTCAACAGCGACTGCATCAATGCGAACTACACGTGCACCGGAGGCCTGTGCAAACTCAATATCGCCCAGCCCTGCGCGGTCAATGCCGAGTGCGCCTCCAACGTCTGCGCCGACGGCGTCTGCTGCAACATCAGCTGCACCGCAAACTGCAAAGCCTGCGACAACATTGGGAGCGTTGGGACGTGCACCAACGTGCCGTTGTCGGATCCTCCTCGTCACGGGACTTGCGCGGCGTGCGGCCTCTGCAACCCCACCGGCGGCTGCTGCACGGTTACCCAGTGCTCCGGGATCTGCTTCCTCTAGCGCTCGGGGCGGCTAAGCCGACTTCAGGCCGATCGGGCAGCTGACGCCGGTGCCGCCAAGGCCACAGTAGCCGTCGGGGTTCTTCGCCAGGTACTGCTGGTGGTACTCCTCGGCGAAGTAGAACTGCGGGGCGTCGAGGAGCTCGGTGGTGATCGGATCGAGCTCGGCCTTCTGCAGCTCTTTCTCGTACGCCGCCCTCGCCTCTTCCGCGAGCCGCTTCTGCTCCCCTCCGAAGCAGTAGATGCCCGAGCGGTAGTTGGTGCCGACGTCGTTGCCCTGCCGCATGCCCTGGGTCGGGTCGTGCGACTCGAAGAAGACCTTGAGCAGTGTGGAGTAGGAGACTTGCGCCGGGTCGAACGCCACCCGCACCACCTCGTTGTGCCCGGTCTTGCCGGTGCAGACCTCTTTGTAGTTCGGGTTGGGAGTCGCGCCCGCCGCGTAGCCGACCGCGGTGGAGTAGACGCCAGCCAGGTTCCAGAACTTCTTCTCCGCGCCCCAGAAGCAGCCCATGCCGAACATCGCCAGCTGGGTGCCCTCAGGCCACGGCCCGTCGAGCGGGTGGCGGTTGACGAAGTGGGCGCTGGGCACCGGCATCTTCTCGGCGCGCCCTTTGAGCGCCTGGTCGGGGGTGGGCAGGTCCAGCTTCCTCGGGTTGAGAAACCACATGCGTTGGGTGACCGGGTTTTATATCTAACCGCCCCATGGCTGCTGCGCTGAAGGTGTTGTTGCTGGAGAACATCCACAAGGTTGCGGAGGACCAGCTCGTCGCCGAAGGCTTCGATGTCACCCGGGTCGACGGCGCACTGAAGGAAGACGAGTTGGTGAAGCGGATGCCGGGGTTCCAGCTGCTGGGAATCCGCAGCAAGACCCAGGTGACCCAGCGGGTGCTCGAGGCCGGCAAGGACCTGCTGGCGATCGGCGCCTTCTGCATCGGCACCAACCAGATCGCCCTCGACCCGGCGATGAAGCGGGGCGTCAGCGTCTTCAACGCGCCGTTTAGCAACACCCGCAGCGTCGCCGAGCTGGTGATCGCGGAGATCATCATGCTCTCGCGGCACCTGGGTGACCGGGTCAAGGAGATGCACGCCGGGACCTGGAAGAAGGTCGCCACCGGAGCCCACGAGGTTCGCAACAAGGTGCTCGGCGTGGTCGGCTATGGCCACATCGGCAGCCAGGTCGGAATCCTCGCGGAGTTCTTCGGGATGCGCGTCATCTACTTCGACGTCGGCACCAAGCTCCCGCTGGGAAACTGCCAGCCCGTGGCAACCCTGGAGGCGCTGCTGCAGCAAGCGGACTTCGTCACTGTCCACGTGCCGGAGACCGCGCAGACAAGGGGGATGTTCAACGCCGCCCAGCTGAAGCAGATGAAGCCCGGCGCGTTCTTGATCAACAACGCCCGCGGGACCGTGGTGGAGATCCCCGCGCTGGTCGACGCGCTCAAGAGCGGTCACCTCGGCGGCGCCGCGGTCGACGTCTACCCTGAGGAGCCCGAGGCCAACTCGGCCGAGGGCTTCAAGACCCCGCTGCAGGGGCTGAAGAACGTGATCCTCACCCCGCACATCGGCGGCTCGACGCTCGAGGCGCAGGAGGCGATCGGCCGCGAGGTCGCGACCACCCTCACCCGCTTCGCCCGCAGTGGCGCCACCTCCGGCAGCGTCAACTTCCCCTCGGTCGAGCTCGCCCCGACCCCGGGCACGTTCCGCCTCGTCAACGTGCACCACAACGTGCCCGGCGTGCTCCGCGACGTGAACAAGATCGTCAGCGACGAGAGCGCCAACATCCATGCCCAGGTGCTCAGCACCAACGCCGACATCGGCTACCTGGTGATGGACCTCGACAACAACGTCGCCGAGGCTGTCTGCGCGGGGATGAACAAGCTCACCACCACGATTGTCGCCCGGGTCTTGTAGGGGTGACGAAACCTGCAGACCGATGGTAAGAACCCCGCGCCGTCCGGGCCGGATGGAGAGTCCTCGTCATGTCCGCACCGTCACCTCGCTCACTGCTCTTCGCAGTCGCCACGCTCGCCCTCGCGGGCTGCTTCCACGCGGCCACCGAGAACCCTTGCAGCAACGCGTCGGTCTGCGCCCAGGGCCAGCAGTGCGTCGCCAACAAGTGCGTTGACGTCGATGCGGGCGGCACCGGCGGCGGCTCCGCGGGCGGCACCGGCGGCGGCTCAGCCACGGGTGGCGGAGCGGGTGGCGGCGCTGCGACCGGCGGTGGCACGGGTGGCTCCGGCGGCGGCGCGGCGACGGGCGGCGGCACGGGCGGCACCGGGGGAAGCGGCGGCGGCTCCGGTGGTGGCGCTCCGACCTGTGGCTGCATGACGGTCGGGCAGTGCGCGCCCGGCGACTCTCCGGTGGCGTGCGGCAATGACGGCGGCGCCTGCGCGTTCTGCGGTGGCGGTCAGCAGTGCGTCGGCGGCAACTGCATCACCGCGGCTTGCGGCCCGGGTACTTGCACCGGCTGCTGCGGCCAGGGCTTCTGCGTCACCCCGACGATGCAGACCCGGTTTGCCTGCGGCGGCGGCGGCAACATGTGCGCCAATTGTCCGATGGGGCAGATCTGCGCCAACGGCGCCTGCGCTCCGCCTCCGGTCTGCAACTCGGCCACCTGCCCCACGGGTTGCTGCGACATGGCCGGACAGTGCCAGGCCGGCACCGCGCGCTTCGCCTGCGGCAGCGGCGGCGCCTCGTGCGCTCAGTGCACCATGGGCCGGATGTGCACCGGCCAGGTCTGCACCGGCGCCCCGGCCGACGCGGGAGCGGTCGGCGCTCCGTGTGGCTCGACCGGCGCCGTTTGCTCTACGCCAATCTGCGTGCCGGAGTCCGGTTTCGCTGGACCCACGGGCTTCCCCGGCGGCTATTGCACCGCGCAGTGCGGCGGCGGCACCGCGTGCCCCGGCGCCTCGGTGTGCATCCCGGTTCCCGTCTTCGGCGGCGGCAGCAGCTGCATGGCGACCTGCCCCGGCGTTGGGTCACAGTCCACCTGCCGCACCGGCTACGTCTGCGCGCCGGAGTCGGCCACCGACGGTGGCACCGGCTACTGCCGGCCCAACTGCAACAACCCGGGACAGCTCGCCGCGTGCCAGGCGCCGCAGACTTGCAACGCGACCAGCGGGCTGTGCCAGTAAGCGCGTGATGCGCGGTGGGCGCCCGAGCCGCGATCGGGCGGCCCGGAGTCGGGCCCTCCTTCGCAAAGGCCCAGAAGCGGGGGGCAGTGCAGACCGGCGCGAGTCGCACCCCGAGCTGGGCAGCGCGTGGCTCGGCCGCTCGCCCCGCGCGAATGCCGGGCCTCGTCCTGATGCGGACCGCTCCGGGGCGCGGCGATTTCCGTAACGAGGCCTGCAGGTCTCCGAGGAGCGGCCGAGCCTCGGCCTACCCGTCACGAGGTCACGACCCGAGCCGTGGCCCCCGCTCGGTTTTCCCTGCCGGTCTCACAGAGCCGCTCACAGGACCTTCCCCGGATTCAAGATCCCCTGCGGGTCGAGCGTGCGCTTGAGCGAGCGCATCAGCGCGATCTCCGTCGGGCTGCGGGTGTGGCCGAGCCAGTCTTTCTTCAGCAGCCCGATGCCATGCTCGGCGCTGACGCTGCCGGAGTGGGCGCGGACGAGGTCGAACATCGCCGCATCGACCTCATGGGTGCGCGCGAGGAACGCCGCCTTCTCCATCGGCTCGGGCTTGAGGATGTTCACGTGGAGGTTCCCATCGCCGATGTGGCCGAACAGGCACAGCTCCCAGTCAGCGTATCGGCTCCGCAGCAGCAGCTCGAGCGCGCCGCAGAACGCGTGGAGCTTCGAGATCGGCAGCGCGATGTCGTTCTTGTGGGGCAGCCCAGTGGCGCTGAGCGACTCGGAGATCGCCTCGCGGTAGGTCCACAGCTCGCGGGCCTGCTCCGAGTTCTGGGCGAGCGTGCCGTCGGTGACGAGCTTCGAGGCGAACAGCGACTCCAACCAGCCATCGAGCGAGCCCTCGACTTGCTCCACCTCGAGCAGCACGTAGTGCGACGACGGCGCGTCGAACGGGGCCTTGAGCTTGCGATGGCGGGTGACGCGGGCCAGGCACTTGTCGGTGAAGAACTCGTAGGCCATCACCGTGAACGGGCCAGTGCGCGCCCGGGTGAACAGCTCGAGCACCGCCTCCAGCGAAGGCAGCGCGAGCAGCAGCACCTCGACCTTGCCGGGAAGCCGGGTGAGCTTCAGCGTCGCCTCGGTGATCACCCCGAGGATGCCCTCGCTGCCGATGAAGAGCTGCCTCAGATCGACGCCGGTGTTGTTCTTCTCCAGCGCGCCGTTGAGCTGGAGCACCTCGCCGCTGGCGAGCACCACCGTCAGTCCCAGCGCCCACTGGCGGGTGAGGCCGTAGCGGATCACCCGCACCCCGCCGGCGTTGGTGGCGAGGTTGCCGCCCACCTGGCTGCTGCCCTTGGACGCGAAGTCCACCGGCCAGAACAGCCCCGCCGCGGCGCAGTGGTGATGCACTGCCTCGGTGACCGCGCCCGCCTCGACGTGAAGGGTGAGCCCGAGCGTGTCGATCGGATCGAGCTTGCGCATCCGTTCCAGCGACAGCACCAGCTCGCCCTGGGTGGCCATCGCCCCGCCGGCGAGGCCGGTGCGCCCGCCCGAGGGGACCACCGGCACCCGGTGCGCCGAGCACAGTTTCAGCAGCCGCGAGACCTCGGCGGTGCTGCGCGGCCGGCACAGCAGGCTCGCCTTCGGAGCCAAGACCCTCGTCCAGTCCCGGCCATAGGTCTCGAGGTCCGAAGGATCCGCGGACGAGAAGTCCGCCGGGAAGTCTGTGGCGAGCGCCTGGAGAAAGGCCTCGGGCAGCGGACTCAGAAGTGCACCACCATGAAGCCCTCCGGAGGCGGGGGCTTGGTGGTCGCGGGCGCGACCTCGCCGAACTTGTCGACGGGGAACAGGCTCACCTCGCGCGGGACGATCGCCCGCACGTCCTTGTCGTTCTTCTTCTTCGGCGTCCCGCCGTCCTTCGGGTCCGCCAGCTGCAGCTCGAGCTTCTCCAGCCTCAGCGCCGCCTTCTGCAGCGAGGGGTCGACGTCCTTGATCCGGTAGCCGGTGAGGAACGAGGCCTTCATCGCCGCGTCCGTCTTCTCGACGTTGTTCTTCTTCGCCCAGATGAGCGCCAGGTCGTAGTGGGCCCGGCCGCGGGTGCGCCAATCTGCGGGCGCCTTCGCCTTGGCGATCGCCTTCTCCAGCCAGGGCTGCGCCAGCTCGGGCGAGCCCTTGAGCCAGTACGCCCAGCCCAGCCGCAGCATCGCCTCGCCGCGGGCGTCAGGCTCCTCGGCGAGCGCGGTCAGCAGCGGCAGCGCGTCGTCGACCTTACCCGCGTCGATGTGGCGGCTGGCGAGCTGGAGCCGCATCTCCCGGCTCTTCGGCTCGAGCACCAGCGCCTTCTGGGTCACCTCCAGCGCCTCGGGGTGCTTGTTCTGTCGCGCCAGGGCCTTGCCCAGCCGGCCCATCACGAACGGATCTCCGGGCGCGACGGCCTGGTACTCCCGCCACGCCGCCTCCGACTTGTCGTACTTGCCCAGGGTGTCGAGCAGCTCGCCGAGGTACGAGCGCGCGAGGAGGAACCCGGGTCGCTTGCTCACCGCCTCGCGCAGCAGCCCCTCGCCGGCCTCGTTGCTCTGGTAGCGGGTCACCAACCAGAACCTGGCGATCCAGTAGAGCGGCTGGTCGAGATCCGCGCCCTGCAGCGGGGTGAGCGCCTTCACCGCCTCGGCGTCGTTGCCGACGATCGCGTAGGCGAGGCCGAGCGCCGCGCTGGCGGGGGCGAACTTCGGATCCGCGGCGACTGCTTCCTTGCACTGGCCGATCGCCACCTCGAGCTCCGCGGTGTCGAGCACCGCCGGGTTCTCGATGCCCATCGGCTGGCGCACCACCGTCGCGTAGCAGTGGCTGAAGGCTGCCATCGCGGCGTCGGACCTGGTCGAAGCCGCGGGCGGAGACTTGAACCCGGCGACGTCGTCGATCTTCAACATCGCATAGGAGAGCGAGGTGGACGCCGCCTCGACCGCCTTGGCGAGATCCGCACCCAGCTGCACTTCGACCCGGATCAGGCGGTGAAGATCGGTCGCGACGGCCTTGAGCTTGTAGCCCTTTTCGTTGCGCTCCAGCGCGCCCCAGGCGATCCGCTCGGCGCCGAGCAGCTTCGCCGCCCGCTCGGAGAGCTTGGGGTCCAGCGACTCCATGTCGAGGCCTTCGCGCGCCGCCATCGCGAGGATCTGCTTGAGGTGGACGTCGGAGTACCGGGCGGTGGTCGAGAGCACCGCCGAGGTGCGCGCCTGAATCAGCAGCGCCAGTTCCCTGCCGGCGGGGTCGGGCGCGGAGGGAGGGAAGACCGCCAGCACCGGCTTGTGGTCGGCGGCGGCGAGGCTGAGCATCAGGACAACCGCGGGCGTGGCGAACGTCATTTGGAGCTCCCCCTGCGTGCGCGGCCGGTGTGACGAAGCCGCTGCGGTACCGAGTCAGGAACGCGCTCGATCAACCCCCGCGCCTCGAGGTCCAGCTTCACCGAGGTCAGCGTGCGCGAGAGGCTGCCGACGCCGGGAAGGCCAGCGCGCGGCAGGTGGCGCCCGATGATGTCGAAGAGGTCCATGAACCGCACCCCGTTGCGCGTCTTCGGGATCGCCTTGAGCAGCGCGCGCCGCATCACCTCACGGCGCTGGGCATCGACGCGCGTCGAATGCTTCCCCTTCTTGGGGGGGCGTGCGACGACCCGCTTGGCGATTGCCCTCACGATCAAGCAGTCTCGCCCACGGTTAGAGTCAGCCCAACAAATTTTGCCCATGGCTTTCCCTTTCAACCTCCACGCCGTCGACTGGTCCACCCACCCCGATGCGTTCGGAAAGAGCGCGATCGAGGTCCCGGAGTGGCTCGCGGCCCTCGCCGACGACCAGCCGCTGGTGCGTGAAGAGGGCGCGGGCGAGCTGTCAGAGGCGCTGATGGCCAACGGGGTGCTGGCCCCGGTCGCGCCGTTTGCCGTCGAGCCGCTGGTGAAGTTGGTCGAGTCCGAGGCGGCGAAGGGGCGCGGCCTCGCGGCGATGCTGCTGGCGCACCTGGCGTTCGAGGCCCGGCTGCAGCCGTCGGAGCCGGGGAAGGCCCTGCTGGAGGCGATCGAAGACGAGCGGACGACGCTGGAGTTGCTCGCAGGGCGGCATGGGGCGAGCACCCCGCTGGGCGCAGCGCTGCGGGCGTTGATCGCGGTGCTGACCGCTCTCGCGCCGGTGTCCGCCGCGCTCCACGGGCAGTTGGAGGCGGTGGAGGCGGTGGTCGACGAGGCGGACGCGAAGGACGAAGCGCCGCCGCCGACCGCCGCCGAGCTCGAGGGCTGGCTGCAGAAGGTGAAGGAAGGCAAGGGCCACGCGGTCTCGCTCGCCCAGCGTGCGTTCGCGGTCGATCCGAAGGCGGCGCTGGCGATCCTCCAGACGGATCCACGCCCGCCGAGCACCGGGATGCAGCGGGTCAGCCGCGTCGTGCTCGAAGGGCTTTGCCTCGACGCGCTCGGCCAGCCCGCCAGGGTCGCCGCCGGGCCGTGGTCGCTGACCGATCAGTCGTTGCTGCTCGCCGCGGCGCAGCGGCATGCGTCGACTGCGCCGAAGGTGGCGCGGGCGCTGGTCGAGCTCGTCACCGACCCGGCGCACGGGGTGCATCGCCGCGCTGTCGAGGTGCGGGTGGCGTACGCGGCGGGGCAGGTGGACGCGGCGTGGGCGCAAGCCGACGCGCTGGCGCGGGAGTGGCTCCTGCCGGCGAAGGCGGGCGGGGTGAACCAGTCGCTCGATCGCTCAGAGTTGCTCGAACTGCTCGCGCTGTTCGGGGACAAGTGCGGGGCGCGGAAGGCCGAAGTGTCGAAGGCGCCGGCGCCCGAAGTCGCGGTGCCTGACGGCGACGTGCTGTAGGCGCTACGGGCAGACGCGCGTCGAGCCGCCCGTCGCCGGCCCCGTTGTCGTGATTCCGCTCACGTTGCCGCTGGCGTCGTAGGTGATGCTCGCGGTCGCGTCGTTGGTCGTCCCGTCCGCGTTGCGGTTCCAGAACGTGACGTGCCCCGCGCTGTTGTAGGTGAAGGCCTCGGTCGCGTCGTTCGTCGTCCCGTCCGCGTTGTGGTTGAAGAACGTGAGCCGCCCGGCGCTGTCGTAGGTGTACGCCTCGGTGAAGTCGTTGGTGGTGCCGTCGGCGTTGTGGTCGAAGAACGTCAAGCGCCCCGCGCTGTCGTAGGTGTACGCGTCGGTGAAGTCGTTCGTCGTGCCGTCGGCGGTGTGGTTGACGAACGTGAGCCGCCCCGCGCTGTCCCAGGTGTACGCGTCGCTGTAGTCGTTCGTCGTGCCGTCGGCGTTGTGGTCGAAGTAGGTCAGCTTGCCCGCGCTGTTGTAGGTGGAGTTGTCGACGTAGTCGTTGGTGACGCCGGTGGGGTTGTAGTTGAGGCTGGTGATCTGCCCCGCGCCGTTGCGGGTCACGGTCGTGTCCGCCCCGACCACCACGCCGGTGTGCACGGTGACGCTCCTGTCCCGGTTGTCGAGCCGCGCGCCCGAGCGGCCCACCACGCTGCTGCCGGTGAACGGCGCGCAAGGGTCTCCGGCGGTGACGACCCCGCCTCCTCCCGAGCCGCCTCCTCCTCCCGCCCCGCCGGTGCCTCCGCCGGAGTTGCCCGCGGTGCCGCCGCCTGCTCCGCCGCCCGACCCACCGCCAGTGCCGCCCGAGCCGCTGCTGCAGCCGGCCCCTGCGACGAGCAGCCCGCCAACCGTCACCAGCACCACCGCACCCAGAAGGTTCTTCATCGTGCCCCCCAGGCTTCCCCCTATGGCAGCGCCGACCCAATCGCAACGCCGGACCGCGTCAGGCTGTGCTGCTGAATTGGGCTGCGAAGTGTCAGCGCTTTGGCGTTAAAAGCCTCGGCCAAGGAGCGCCCATGACCCTGCCCGTTCGCCGCACCACCACCCCGCACCCGCGCCCGAAAGAGTCCGAGCTCGGCTTCGGCAAGTACTTCACCGACCACGTGCTCCTCGTCGACTACACGCCGGAGCAGGGCTGGCACCAGCCGCGCATCGAGCCGTACGGCCCGATTCCGATGGACCCTGCGGCCGGCGTCTTTCACTACGGCCAGGCGATGTTCGAGGGGATGAAGGCGTTCCGCGCCGCCGACGGCTCGGTGAACCTCTTCCGCCCGACGCACCACTGCGAACGGATGGCCCGCGGCGCGCCGCGCCTGTGCATGCCGCCGGTGGACCCGAAGCTGATGCAGACCTGGCTGACCCAGCTGGTGAAGGTCGACGCCGACTGGGTGCCGAGCTCGGCCGGCACGTCGCTCTACATCCGCCCGACGATGATCGCCTCCGAGGGTTTTCTCGGCGTCCGGCCCGCGACGAAGTACCTCTTCTTCGTTATCAGCTCGCCGGTCGGCGCCTACTATGCCAACGGGGTGAAGCCGGTGCGGATCTGGGTCGAGCGCGAGCAGACCCGCGCTGCCCACGGCGGCCTCGGCGCGGTGAAGGCCGGCGCGAACTACGCCGCCAGCCTCCTCGCGGCGCAGAACGCGAAGAAGGAAGGGTACGACCAGGTGCTCTGGCTCGACGCCGCGAAGCACGAGCAGATCGAAGAGGTCGGCACGATGAACCTCTTCGCCCACGTCGGCGACGAGCTGGTCACCCCGCCGCTGTCGGACTCGATCCTCGCCGGCGTCACCCGCGACTGCGTCATCGCCCTCGCGCGCGAAGCGGGCGTCAACGTCGTCGAGCGCACGCTCACCGTCACCGAGCTGCAGACCGCGCATGCCAGGGGCGCGCTCAAAGAGGTCTTCGGCAGCGGCACCGCGGCGGTCATCTCTCCCGTCGGCGAGCTGGCGCTGGGCGGGAAGCAGAAGCTCACCATCAACAAGGGCGAGGTCGGCCCGCTCGCCGGGCGGCTGTACGAGGAGATCTCCGGGATTCAGCGCGGCACCCGCCCGGACAAGCACGGCTGGCTGACCAAGGTCGTCTAGCCGATGGCCGACTGGGAAGGCAGCCGGTGGGACGGCCGCGCCGGCCACTACGAGAGCTGGTTCCAGCGCGCGAACCACCCTGACCGCCCCCTCGCGTTCTGGATCCGTCACACCATCTTCTGCCCCGCCGGCAAACCCGAAGCGGCGCAGGGCGAGCTGTGGGCGGTCTGGTTCGACGGGGAGTCGGGCCGCAACACCGCCGCCAAGACCGAGGTGCCGATCGCCGACTGCTCTTTTCCGCGCAGCAGCCTCGACGTCCACTTGCCGGGCGCTTCGCTCAAGCCGCAAGCGCTCGAAGGATCCGCCGGCGCGCTGAAGTGGAAGCTGGGCTGGGCCGGCGGGGGCGAGCCGAGCCTGCTGATCCCCAAGCAGCTGTTCACCGCCAAACTCCCCAAGGCGAAGGGCGTGAGCCCCGCTCCCAATGCACGGTTCTCCGGCGCGTTCGAGGTCGGCGGGCAGTCGCACCGCATCGACGGCTGGCCGGGCAGCCACAACCACAACTGGGGCACCGCGCACACCGATCGCTACGCGTGGGTGCAGGTCTGCGGCTTCGACAACGCCCCCGACGTCTTCCTCGAGTCGATGACCGCGCAGCTGCGGCTGGGCCCGGTGCTGACGCCGAGGATGACGGTGGTGGTGATGCAGCTGGGCAGCCGGCTGATCTCCTTCAACACCGTGCCCCAGGCGATCAAGGCGGGCGGGAAGTTCGGAGAGTTCCACTCTGGCTTCACCAGCTCCTCCGGCGGCATCTCGATCACCGTCGCCGCCGAGGCGCCGAGGGAACGCTTCGTCGCGCTGCGCTACCGCAACCCTCCCGGCGGGGTGAAGGCCTGCCTCAACACCAAGCTCGGCAGCTGCACGCTGACGCTGCGCGAGGGCGGCGAGACCCGGGTGCTGACCTCCGCGAACCGCGCGGCCTACGAAATCCTCTGCGAGGAAGATGACGCGCGGGTCGAGAAGGTCGGCGGCTTCGCGGCCTGAAGCAGCTTCAGTCTTTGTCTTCGTACTTGAACGACAGCTTCATCTTCGCGCGGAAGAGCTTCGGCTTGCCCTTCTCGATCTGCATGTCGAGCTGAACCACCTCGGCGATGCGCAGATCCCGCAGCGACTTCGAGGCGCGCTTCACCACCGCCTCCGCCGCCTTCTCCCACGACTTGTCGCTGGTTCCGACCAACTCGACCACCTTGTAGACGCTCTCAGACATGGGCTGCTCCATGGGACTTCGGGGTTGGGCGGGGACTGTGCCTGAAACCATTGCGCCGGGTGTGTTGAAGTGCGGGGCGTGCGGCGGCTCTGTCTGCTCTGTTGGGTGGTGCTCGGCTGTGAGCGGCTGCCGGACCTGCCGGTGACCGACGCCGGCCCGCCGGTGGCGCCGAGCGCAGCGGCCCTGCTCAAGCAGCGGCCCTACAAGCCGCTGGTGCCCACCGCCTACACCGCGTCGACGAAGTGGCCATTGATCCTCGTGCTCCACGGCTACGGCGGCACCGGCGCCGACGCGATCACCCGGCTCCGCCTCGACGAGGTGCAGCCGAGCGTGGTGATGGTCGCGCCCAACGGGCTGCGCGACGCGCTGGGCAACAACGCCTGGCACCCCGGCCAGGTGCACGCCTCGCCATGGGACGTCGAGTACCTCACCGCGATCATCCGCGACGTCGAGAGCAAGTACGCGATCGACCCTGCTCAGGTCTTCGTCGTCGGCCACTCCCAGGGCGCGCACATGGCGCATCGGATGGGCTGCGACGACGCGGACGACGTGGTGGCCCTGGTGAGCACCGCGGGCCAGGTGTCGAAGAGCCCCGGTGGGTGCACCCCGACGCGGGCGGTCTCGGTGCTCCAGGTGCACGGCGACCTCGACGAGTCGATTGGCTACTTCGGTGACATCCAGAACAATCCGCCCGACCCCTCGGTGCCCTCGGCGCACGAGACGGTTGCGGTCTGGGCCGGCAACGATCATTGCACCGGGGCGATCGCCGCCACCGGGCGCACGCTCGATCTCGACGGCAATGTCGCCGGCGCCGAGACCACCGTCGAGGCCTATGCGGGCTGCCCCGCGGGGATCGCCGTCGAGCTGTGGACGATGAACGGCGTCGGGCACAACCCCGGGGCGACGGGCGCCTTCTCCGGCGCGCTCTACGGGTTCCTCACCGCGCACCCGCGGTGAGCCACCGCATCACGGGGGAATCGGCTTGAACCAGGGGCAGGTCGAGCGCTCCATGCAGG
>JAYVRT010000684.1:0-16586 GCA_043776025.1 Archangiaceae bacterium
CAGACCAACGGCCAGTGCCTCCAGGTGGCCGGCCAGGGCACCGGTGCTTGCGGCCTGAGCGGCGCGTCGTGCCAGCCGTGCCTCGGTGGTCAGAGCTGCAACGCGGGCGCCTGCCAGACGGCGACGGTCGCGGTCGGCTCGCTCTGCACCAACAACAGCCAGTGCTCGTCGCTCGGCACCGGCGCGAAGTGCAAGATGACCACCACCCGCGGCGACGGCACGTACACCGGTGGGTACTGCACCCTCAACTGCACTGGCGCCAACCAGGGCACCTGTCCCACCGGCGCGACCTGCAGCACCAACTACGGTCTCGATCTCTACGGAGAGTACGAGCTGATCTGCCTCGCCAACTGCCCCACCGGCGGTACCCAGTCCACCTGCAACACCGGCAACACCTGCTACGGCACCGGAGCAGGCATCTGCTGGCTCGCGACGCTGCCGACCTACGACGCGGGCACGCTGCCGGACAAGCTCGGCCAGACGTGCACCACCAACGCAGGCTGCCAGAACCCGCCCAACCCGGCGCTCGGCTTCTGCTACCCGCAGTCCTTCACTGGCAGCGACGGAGGCACCCAACAGACCCCGTACGCGGGCGGTTACTGCATGTCCGACTGCAGCTGGGGTACCACGCGCGAGAACGCCTGCGGGCCCAACGGGATCTGCATCGACCTCGGCAGCGCGGCCAATCCGTTCAACGCTTGCCAGGCCAAGTGCGCGACGCCGGGCAGCGGCAAGGTCGCGCGGCCGGGCGGCGGAGCGCAGCCGTACTCCTGCTACGGCTTCACCCTCGGGGACGGCGGCACCCGTGGCTTCCTCTACCCGTCGTGCGATGCGGTCAACAACGACTGCCTCTTCGCGCCGGGCTCAACGTGCAACACCACCAAGGGCTACTGCTGCTTCAGCGACGGTGGCTGCATCAGCCAGTACAACTGACGAGCGCAGCAACACGGTGAGCGAAGGCCCGGTGTCCTCTTCAGGCGAGGGCGCCGGGCTTTTTGCTGAGGCCTGCAGCGCATCGACGAGAACGCTCGTCAGTGTGCGCTGAAGTACTCGAGGTCGGTCACGATCTCGATGCCCGGCGTGGGGCCGGAGGCAACGTCACCCGCGCCATGGCGAAACGCGAAACCCGCCAGCAGGTAGCCGGCGCTGAACTGTGGGCTGAGCCGCTCCCTGAGGTGGAGGATCAGGTCGGTCGCGACCGGAACCGAGTGAGGCAGGGCACACGAGAACCCGATGAAGCGAGGCCTGAGCTCCAGCGAAATGGCGACCATCTCTTCGAAAGGAATCTCGGGCACGATCGCCTCGGCCCAAAGCCCACGCGCGCGCAAGGCTTGTGCCGCGAAGCGAGGGCCGAGGGTGTGGATGTTGCCAGCCGGGCGCGGTCGCCGAAGGCAAGTTCCAGCGAACCCATCTGTTCCACCGGCACGACGATTTCGGAGCGACTGACGAAGTCCATGAGTTCCGATCCAACCAGGTCCTCGAACTGGGCCTTGAAATGAGGACAGCTTAGTGCATTTGGGTGGCAAGCCTCGCAGGAACAACTGGCCGCCAAGGTTCGGGGGCGCTCGCGGCGCAGCTGGTTGTCCGGCCATTCAGGTCCCAGGGCTTCGTTCTGCTCTACGCTCGGCGGGTGCAGCGGCTCTCGTTTTCGATCGCCTCCATCCCGTTCGTCGTCGAGCTCGAAGAGGGCGCTGTCGCCACGGCGCTCGGCGGCGCCTGGGGCGCATTTGCTGGGCCGGCGCAGTTGGGGGCGCGGTCGATTCGGTTCCGACCCGACGGGCGGAGGCCTCCCGAAGGAGCGCGGACGATGCCCCGGCGCGAGGGAGCGACCATTCTCGGGGGCGGCTTCACCGCGGAGTTGAACGGCGATCACGCCGAGGTGCGCGGCGCTGACGAGCGGTTCGGCGTCGAGTCGGTGCTCAAGCTGATGCTCGCCGAAGCGCTGCTGCCACGCGGAGGGGTCCTCGTCCACGGGGTGGGGTTGAGCACCGGGCCCTGCGCGGCGGTGTTGCTGGGCGAGTCAGGGGCGGGGAAGTCGACGCTGGGCGCGCTGGGCGCGGAGCACGGGCTGACCCTGCTGTCGGACGAGCTGGTGGCGTTGCTCGACGGACGGGCGTGGGCAACGCCGTGGAACACCGGAAGCGGAGGCTCGGCGTCGCTGACGCTGCTCGGCACCCTCGGGTGGGCGCAGAGCCCGTCGCTCGCGCCGGTGCCCGCGGCGGACTTTCTGCCGCTGATGCTTGCGAACACCCTGTTGCCTGACGAGCGCCCGGAGACCCGCGCGGAATTGTTCCGGCAGGTGAGCCGGCTGCTCAATCAACACCCGCCCCAGCGCTTCTTCTTTTCACCCGACGACCGCGCGGCGAAGTTCCTCACCGAGCAGCTGCGAAGCCGCTGAGCCGGCTCTGGTCATTGGCGAAGATTGTCGCCGTGCCAGCAACGTGGCTTCAAATCCCGAGGACCTTGAAGGCGACGTGACGGCCCTTGCGCTCGCCCATCGCCAGCGCGAACCAGATCGTCGCCACCGAATCGACCACGGGGATCTTGTCCGGACCTCCGAGCCGAACCGGTCGCAGCCCGACGTCGGAGATCAGCTGCTCGACCGCCGTGCGCGGCTCGCCGTCCGGGCCGGCGTAGAAGAGGTCGGCCTGAACCTCGCCGAACATCGGAGTCTGAAAGTTTTCCCAGCCGACCGAGTTGAACGCGCGGAACACGTGCGCGGTCGGCGCTGCTTGCTGCAAGGCGCCGACGCTGTTCATCGTCGCGCCGCCCATGCTGTTGGTCGCGTCGATCAGGATCTTCCCCGCGAGCTTCCCGGCGATCGGCGCGATCGCCTGCGCCACCGCGGGGCCGGGGATGGCCAGCAGCACCGCGTCGACGTCGGCGACCGCGGCGGCGACCGACGCCACCGAAGCGCCGTGCCCGGTCTGCTTCGCCAGCGCCACGTTGTCCGCGTCCGCCGGGTTGCGCACGCCGTAGGTGACCTGGTGCCCTGCCGCCGCCCACTTCTTGCCGACCGCTCCGCCGATGTTGCCCGCTCCGAGCACTGCGATCTTCATCGTCTACCCCCTGGAAGGTGAACTGCCGGTGTAACGGTGGATCAGGTCCGCCAGCCGCGGCACCGCGGCCTCGACGTGGCGCTGGGCCGCGCCCCGCAGTCGATCGTACGCCGCCCGGGCCGTCGCGCTCGGCGACTGCACCGCCTTGGCATCGGTGACCGCGAGCATCAGCAGGGCGACGCGGAGACGGTGCTCGAGGAAGAACGCCACCACTGGGACGTTGCGGCCCCTCGCGTCCTGGTAGAGCGGGTCGAGGGCGACGACGAACTCCGGCAGCAGGTCGATCACCGTCTCCCGCACGAACCCGGGCTTGACGCTGCGCACCGCGATGAAACCGGCCTTGATCGCCAGCCCCGCCACGCCGGACTTCTCGGCGACCTCGAGGTCGATGATTCGCATCGACTCGTCGATCAGCGCGACCCGGTGGACCTCGAACATCTCGGCGAGCGTGCGCACGGTCGCCCTTCAGTACAGCGGCTCCATCGCCGCCGCCCAGAGCCGGTTGATCGAGACGATGCCCTTGTCGTTGGGGTGGAGCCCGTCCTCGAGCTCGTCGACGTGCGCCTTGAAGTGGGCGTAGAGGTCGGGCCCCGCGGGCAGGCCGTTCTTCTTCGCGATCGCGTCGATCGCCGCGTTGAACTTCGGCACGCCGTCATGGCCCTCGGGGGCGAAGGGAATGTGGGCGATCACCGGCACCCGCCCTGCGTCTTTGACGAGCTTCACCATCGCCCCCAGGTTCTGCTCGAAGCCGGCGGTGTCGGTGCCGTTGCCGGCGGCGTCGTTGGTGCCGTAGCCGATCGCCCAGAAGTGCACCTCGGGGTGCTCCTTGAGCAGCGCCGGCAGCCGCGCCAGCCCCTCGGCCGACTTCTCGAAGCCGATGCCGCCGTTGAGCATCATCGGGAAGTAGTTGGGGTGCTTCTGCGCGATCAGATCCGCGAACGAGGGCCGGTGCTTCGGCGCCCGGTCGAACGCCTTGGCGGTGATGCTGTCGCCGAGGAAGAACCAGGTGTCTTCGGCGCCTCCGCTGATGTCGTGGAGGTCGACCTCGTCCAGCTGGACCCCGTACTGGTAGGTGGTCTTGCTCGGCCCGAGAATCGAGAAGCGGACCCACCGCTGGCCGGCGAAGTCGAAGCCGTTGGCGCGGGTGCGGTACTCGTTGCCGCTCACCGTCACCACGCTCTTCCAGGTCCCGTTCTCACCATTCGTCGAGTCGCTGGAGGTCTCGATCTTGTAGCTGCCGGGGCCGCCGTAGGTCGTCTCGTTGTGGTTGAAGCTGCCCGACGCCGTCCACGCCAGCAGCAGCTTCTGCGGCCCTTCGCCGACGTCGATCGCCACCCAGCTCGGCTTCTCCGCCGTCGGCAGGCCCGCCTCCCACGAGCCCTCGCGGTACTTCCCGTCGACCAGGCTCTCCGCCCGGCTGCCGCGCTTGCTCGCGATGATCGGCTTTCCGCGGGAGATCACCGGCGCCGGGGTGATGCCCCTGGTCGGCTTCACCGGCTTGACGTAGGCGCGATCGGCTGCGCTCGCCGAGTTGCTCTTGCAGGCCAGACCCAGGCAGCACAGCGAGACGACGAGGACGAAGCGCATCGGTTTGTTCCTCTTCATGCGTTGAGTCGCTTGCGCAGCTTGGCGCAGGGTTTTTCGACGGCCAGGTAGATGCCATACGAGATCGCCACCGCCAGGCCCGCGGCGATCACCGCCTGTAGCACCGGGTGGAGCTGCGGCAGGTGGCGCTGCACCGCGAAGATGATCACGTGGTGCACCAGGTACAGCGAATAGGAGATCGCCCCGAGAAACGAGAGCACCGGGGTGTTCAGCACCTTGAACGGCGCGAACGTCGGCCAGCGGATCGCGCAGATGAACAGCGGCGTCAGCCCCAGCCCCTGCAGCGAGTAGCGAAAGGTCTCGCGGAACCAGTCGGCCCGAAAGAGGAAGGTGAACAGCAGCGCGCCGACTCCCAGCGGCAGCAAGCCCCACTTCCACAGCGTCGGGCTGCCCTTCGGATCTCCGTCGAGCACCGGGTTGCCGAACACCGCGAGCGCTGACCCGAAGAGGATCGAGTCGAACCGGGTGTCGCTGCCGAGGTAGGTGCGGTTGGTCTCGGCGTGGAGTCCGAAGACCAGCACGCAGCGCCAGACGAGGATCGCCCCACACACTGTCCAGAGCACCACCGCCTGCCGCCGCTGGCTCGCGCGCAGCCGCCGGAGGAACAGGTAGAGCAGCGGGAACAACAAGTAGAAATGTTCCTCGACCGCCAGGGACCAGTAGACGCCCGTGCCCAGCGGCTGCCCGGTGTAGTCGTGGCGGATGATCCAGTAGTTGGCGTAATGAAGGAACTGGGCCGCCACCGCGTTGGGGATCAGCTGCCCGCCGAGGAAGCCGACCCCGGTGAGCAGCGCCGCGACGGTGAGCACCAGGTAGAAGGGCGGGAGGATCCTCAAGACCCGCCGCAGGTAAAACGCCTTGAGGCTGACCGTCCCCGACCTCTCGAACTCCGTGCGCATCAGGGTGGTGATGAGGAAGCCGGAGAGGAAGAAGAAGACGGTCACCCCGAAGCCGCCGGGGACGAGCTTGTCGAGGCCGGAGTGGGCGACGAAGACGATGCCGAAGCTCACCGCCCTCAAGCCATCGAGCGAGGGGATGTGGTTGGCCGCCTTGGACACGCGTCGTGACTAGCACGGCTTGGTTCTGACCCCACGGGGAGGCTATAGCGGGAAGTTCCATGCAACGACTGCTCCCTCTGGTGCTGGCCCTGCTCGCCGCCTGCACCGGAAAAATCGAGGTTCCGGACCCGTTCAGCATCGGCGGGCCAGGCGGGCCTTGCAGCGACCCCGGGCACGTCACCCTCCGGCGGCTCAACCGCGTCGAATACAACAACACGATGCGGGACCTGCTGGGCGACACCACCGGCCCGGCGAACAGCTTCCCCGCCGACCCGTCGGCCAGCTTCGACAACAACGGCGACGTGCTCGCGATGTCCCCGCTGCTGCTCGAGCTCTATGAGGCCACCGCGGCGAAGGTGGTCGACTCCGCGCTGCTCCCGCCGGCGGCGCCGATCTCCCGCAGCTACCTCGCCAAGGACCTCGCGGTCGCGATGTGCCCCGGCGGCACCGAGCCGGCCGGCTCGGACTACACCTGCTTCGGTTACCTGCCGGCCACCGCGGGGACGCCACCCACGGCGACGATCGACATCTGGGAGCACACCTACTACGTCGACAAGATCGAGACCTTCCCCGCGGACGGCGACTACGTCCTCGCGGTGCGTGTCTACCAGGCGACCGCCGGTTTCCCCGCGAAGCTGAGCCTGATCGTCGACGGCAAGCCGGTCTACCAGGGCGCCGTCACCGCGCCCCGGGCGATGCCGGTGGTGGTGAGCCAGACCGTCACCCTCGCCGCCGGCAACCACCGGATCCAGGTTCGCAACCCCAACGACACCCGCGCCTACGAGCGCGACCTCGGCTTCGAGTCGCTGAAGATCGACGGCCCCAACAACCCGCCCAACCCGGCGCGCGACCAGCTGCGGATGAAGTTCTTCGCCTGCGATCCGGTCGCGATGGGCGCGGACGTCTGTGCCCGGCAAATCCTCACCGAGTTCGCCCACCGCGCCTACCGCCGCCCAGTGACCGAAGCGGACCTCACCCCGCTGCTGGCACTGGTGAGCCTCGCCAAGGCGCAGAGCGACGACTTCCAGACCGGCGTCCGCCTCGCGCTCAAGCGGGTGCTCACCTCGTCGGAGTTCCTCTTCAAGGCCGAGTTCGACGACGCGCCGAACACGCTCGCCTCCCACCCGCTGAGCGACCTCGAGCTCGCCACCCGGCTCTCCTATTTTCTCTGGGCGAGCACCCCCGACGACGAGCTGCTGGCGAAGGCCGAGGCCGGCGCGCTGTCGGATCCCGCCACCCTCGAGGCGCAGGCCCGGCGGATGCTCACCGACCCGAAGTCCGACGCGCTGGTCGAGGTCTTCGCCGCCCAGTGGCTGCGGCTGCGCGCGCTCAACCCGGCGACGCCCTCGCTCGACGTCTTCCCCGGCTTCGACGGCGCGCTGAAGGCGGCGATGCACGACGAGACCTCGCTCTTCTTCCGCAGCTTCCTGCGCGAGGACCACGGCGCGCTCGAGCTGTTGGATGCGAAGTACACCTTCCTCAACGAGCGGCTCGCCACCCATTACGGCATCAGCGGCGTCACCGGCCCGGCGATGCAGCGGGTCGCGCTCACCACCCCCCAGCGCGGCGGGCTGCTGACCCAGGGCAGCATCCTCACCCTGACCTCGACGCCCACCCGCACCTCTCCGGTGCGCCGCGGGAAGTGGGTGCTCGACCAGTTGCTGTGCCAGCAGCCGCCGCCCCCGCCGGCCAACGTGCCCGGCCTGCCCGAGGGCGTCGACGCCACCGGCAAGACGGTGCGCCAGCTCGCGGAGGCCCACCGCAACAACCCTTCCTGCGCCACCTGCCACGTGCAGATGGATCCGATCGGCTTCTCGCTGGAGCACTTCGACGCGGTCGGTGCCTGGCGCGACATGCAGTCCGGCCAGGCGATCGACACCACCGGCGCGCTTCCCGACGGACGCACCTTCGACGGCGCCACCCAGCTGCAGTCGGTGCTCAAGGCCGACGACCGCGTCCCGCGCTGCATCGCCCGCAAGGTGCTGACCTACGCAATCGGCCGCGAGCTCAACAACACCACCGACGGCTGCACCCTCGACGCGCTGGTGGCCTCGATGGCGGCGAAGGGCGATCGGCTCCCCGAGCTGGCGCTGCAGGTGGTGAAGACTCCCCAATTCCGCGAGCGTCGCGGGGCGGTGCCGCAATGAAGCCTCTGGACCGCCGCACCCTGCTGCGGGGCGCGGGCACCCTGCTCAGCCTCCCCTTCCTCGAGGCGATGCTGCCGCGCAACGCCTTCGCCCAGGCGACCAAGGCGCTGCGGCTGGTCGCGTGGTACCTGCCCAATGGGTACTACCGGACCACCGAAGGAGTCGGCGGCCTGAAGGACGACTGGACCCCGACCGGCACCGGCGCGACGTACACGCTCAGCCCGATTCTCCAGCCGTTGCTGCCCTACCGCGGCGACATCCAGGTGCTCAGCGGCATCGCCAACCCGCCGGCCGAGCTCTCGCCGGTCGCCTGCGGGCACGCGCGCGGTACCGGCAGCTTCCTCACTTGCGTCGCCCCCGCGGCCTCGGGCAACACCGACGGCGTCTCGATGGACCAGGTGGCCGCCGCCGAGCTCGGCAAGGCGACCCGTTACCCGTCGATCGAGGTCGGCACCGACTCCGAAGGCGGCGACATTCCGATTCGCAGCACCATCGCCTGGGCCGACGCGAACACCCCGCTGGCGAAGGAGACCCGCGCGGCGAACCTCTTCGACCGGCTCTTCGCCGGCCCGGACTCGATGCTCAGCGCCGCGGAGAAGGCGAAGCGGACGCTGTACCGCAAGAGCGTGCTCGACTCGGTGCTCGGCTCGGCGAACTCGCTGCGCGGGAAGCTCGGCGCGGGCGATCAACAGAAGCTCGACGGCTACCTCAGTGGCGTGCGGGATCTCGAGGTCCGGCTCGCGGCCCCCGGCGGCGCGGCGGCGTGCATGCCGGGCACCCGGCCGCCGCCCACCGGCGACATCCGGACCCAGACGAAGCAGCTGCTCGACGTGATGGCGCTCGCCTTCCAGTGCGACGTCACCCGCGTCTCGACCTTCATGTTCGATCGCGCCGGCTCGGACCTCGCCTTCCCCTTCCTCACCGCCAACGGGGCCCCGGTGAACGCCGGGTGGCACGGCACGTCGCACCACCACGGCACGCCGGCGAACCTCGCCCAGCTCAAGGCGATTCTCACCTGGCAGATGGAGCAGTTCGCCTACTTCCTCGGCAAGCTCAAGGCGATCGACGAGGGCGGCGAGTCGGTGCTCCACAAGAGCTGCATCTTCCTCTCCTCGGAGATCGGAGACGGCGACCTCCACGAGCAGCACCACCTGCCGGTGATCGTCGCCGGCGCCGCGGGCGGAGCGCTCACCCCGGGCAAGCACCTCGTCTTCGCCAACGACCCGTCGAAGGCCGACCTCTTCCTCACCCTGCTGCAGGCGGTGGGCGTGAACGCAACGAAGTTCGGCGCCGACGGGGATAAAGCGCTGACGATGAGCTGAGGGGGGCGGATCAGCCCTGGACGATCAGCATGTCGGAGTGCTGCCGCGCGGTGGCCAGCAGCCGCCGGTGCGCCCGCTCGAGGTCGAGGTGCTCGAAGGCGATGCAGAGGGTGGCCTTGAGCGCGTCGTCGTCCCAGGGCTTGGTGAGGAAGCGGTAGATCTGCCCCTCGTTGATCGCGCGGATCGCGGTCTCCATGTCGGCGTGGCCGGTGAGCAGCAGGCGCATCACGTCGGGGTGGCGATCCCGAACCAGCGTGAGGAACTCGATGCCGGTCATGTTCGGCATCAGGTGGTCGCTGATCACGAGATCCACCCGGTGCTGCTTGAGGATCGCCAGGCCCTCGGCCGGCTCGTTCGCGGTGAGGACTGCGTAGGCGTCGCGCTTGAGGCTCCTCGCGAGGGCGCGACAGATGTTCGGCTCGTCATCCACCAGGAGAATCGTGCGGGTCGGTTGGGTCATGGGGTACCGGGACCAAAGCTTCAGCAACCGATGTGCCGCCCGATCTGCCGCGATTTCTCTCGATCCGCCCCCGAGTGGATCTCCACCGCAGGGTCGGCGGCGACCTGCCTACGGAACGAAGTGGTCGACGGGGCGGTCGGGCACCGGGCCGCTGGTGTCGAGCACCGCGGCGGCCGCGGCGTGGGTCTTCGTCGCCGGAGCCACCGTCACCGGGCGGCCCTTCGCCTTCAGATCCTCGGCGAGCTGTTGGCTCCGCTCGGCGGCGGTCGGCGTCTGATTCGAGGGGACAATGGTGATCCGCTTCAGGTCAGCGGTCGCGCCCGGCAGGCTCTTGCGCAGCGCCGAGTACGCGCCCGGGCCGGTCGCGCCTTCGAAGAGCGCATCCTGGAGCACCAGCTCGTCGGCCTTCAGCGGCTTGCCGTCCTTGAGCGCGTTCGCCAGCGCCCGTCCACCGGCGCTGTGCACGGAGATCGTGGTGTGCCCGATGGCGGCGTCGCCCAGTCCCGCGGCCTCGAGCGCCTCGGCGGTGGTCTTGTTGATGTCGCCCGCGTTCTCCCAGTGGGTGCGCCCGTCGGTCGAGCGCGCCTCGGGGAGCACGTAGACGCGGGTGTCGCCGGCCTTCACCCGCTTGCCGATCTCGTCGGCCGCGGCGTTCTCTCCGGCGACCGCGGTGGCGCGATCTCCGTGGTAGTGCGTCTGGACGCTCAGGGGCTGTTTCGCTCCCGGGGGGACGATCACCGTGACCGGCGAGTTGCCGTTGGACGCCGACGGGACGACCAGCACCTGCGGCGCCGGGGCCATGCCGCTGAAGTTCTTGTCGGCGTACGCCTTCGCCTGCTGCACCGCCTTTTGATACCCGGCCGGCAGCGCCTTGAACTCGGCGCCGGTGACGTCGATCGTCGCGGCGTCGATCGCCTTCGTCGGAAGCTGGCTCGTCAGGCCGGGGGGCGTTCGAACCGGCGCGGCACCGTCGATCTTGGGAGGCATCGTGGTCGCAGACTACCCGCTACGGGGTCAGCGCTCCATCAGCGGCGATCTTCGGCCCGGCGCCCGGGAAGTCGAGCTGGGTGAGCTCGATCGCCTGCTTCACCGCGCGGGCCTGCGCATCAGGACGAGGGATGCCTTTGTCTTCCTGCTCGGTGGGGAAGATCTTCCCCCGGACGAACTTCCCGCCTTTGCCGAGCTCGACCTCGAGCACCATCCCGACCTTAAGCGGGCCGCTCAGATCGAACCGCCCGTAGGTGGCGAAATTTCCCATCGAGTAGGCGATCAGGTGGCCCTGGTAGAGCTCGAAGCCGCGGACCACGTGCGGCCCGTGGCCGAGCACCAGGTCGGCGCCAGCGTCGATCACCGCGTGGGTGAAGGCGGGGAGATCTCCGCGGTTCTCACCGAGGTACTTCTCGACGCCCTTGATCACCCGCGTGGCGCGGGTGCCCTCGGCGCCGCCGTGGAAGCTGACGATCACCACGTCCGCCTCGCTCTTCGCCTGCTTCACGATCGCCTTCGCCGCGGGCAGGTCGTTGACGTCATTGCAGGAGCCCGAGGTGTGGAAGGCGATCAGCTTCAGCTTCCGGCCGTCGGGCAGGGTGCGGGATCCGACGGTGCCGCGCGGGCCGCTCCAGGTGATGCCGGCGGCGTCGAGCGTCTTCTCCGTCTCGCGCCGGCAGACGTCGCCGAAGTCGCCGGAGTGGTTGTTCGCCGTCGACGCGAGATCGACCCCCGCCTCGACGAGGTACTTGCCGTAGCGGGTGGGGCAGCGGAACGCGTAGCAGGTCTTCTTCGTCTTGCACTTGCTCGACTCGCCGGTGTCGCACAGCGGGCCCTCGAGGTTGGCGAAGGTGAAGTCGGCGTCCTTCATCAGTTCGCGCACGGCGTCGAGCGAGTGCACGCCATCGTCCGGAGGCAGGTAGCCCTCGGGGTCGGCGGTGCCGAGCATCACGTCCCCGACCGCGCGCAGCCGCAGCGTCGGTTCCGCGGGTGACTGCGCAAGCGCGAGGGCGAGGACGAAGGGCAGCACGGGCGGCGTGTACCACGCGGCGCCGGTGCAAACTGACGGCCCCTCAAGAACTTGAGGCCGCGTGGGGCCGCTTCCCTCTGAGTCGGCGGCTGCGCCGCGGTGGCGTCTGCGAAGGCGAAGGGCAAGCCCGACGCGGTCGCCTGGGCTGCTTGAGGGGATGCGATCTCCCGCACCGACCCGGAGAATGAAGACGCAGCAATTCAAGCGGGGCTGGTGACGGACCGCGGCCATCGTCCTTAGTGAAGGCTGTCGGCCGGCTGCTGCGGGTCGAGGCGCGGTAACAGCCGCCGCACTTCCTCTTCCGTGAGCTCGACGGCGATCAGCATCGGCGCCGTGGCGTTGAGCACCGGGACCTGCCGGTACTGTGCCCAGGCTCCGCTCTCGAGACGAACCAACTCTCCGGCGCTGTGGCTCATGCGAACCCCCGTTCGTGTGACCTGGTGCCCTTGAGTTTACTGGGCATTCACAAAATGGGGGGCCAACGACCCGGCTGGTTGAAAATGTGTAAATCAACAGGCTTGTTAACGATTTACAATCACTCGGTGTCAGACACTTCGTACCGCCACGTTCGGGAATTCTCCCCAGGGATCTCCCTGCCGAAGGACCGCGTTGTACTCGCAGAACGAGCGCGGATTCCCCTTCGTATCGAGGATGTGGTGGCAGCAGTTGTCAACGCGGTCCTGGTCGTACGAGTGGCGATCCATGAAGGGTTTGATCGCGATGGTGAACATGTCCTGTGACCGCACCAGGCCCTTGGCGAGCTTGCCGATCGCCCGCTTCACCACCCCGGACTCGCTGGTCGAGACCGCGTCTTTGAGCTCCGCGGTCGACAGCAGGGTCTTGTAGGCGACGTTGTCGAGCACCTTGGGCAGGTCGATGTACTTCACCACGTTGTGGCTCATTCCGAAGCGGCGCAGGAACAAGGTGATCCACCCGCAGTTGGGGTGGCTGCACGGAATCGGGACGAAGTCGGTCTCCTTCGCCTTGCGCGACTGGTTGACGATCGCCTTCACCACGTCAGACAGGGTCAGCCGTTGGGTGGCGCTGGTGCCGAGGTCGAAGCGGCCCGAGTAGGTCACCGGCTGCAGCGCCACCACCTTGATGTGGTCGTGCTTCATCGCCAGGCGAATCACCTCACCCACCTCGGCCTCGTTCACCCCGTACGACATCGTCATCGTCAGCTGCATGAAGACGCCGAGCTCGCCGAGCCGTTCGATCACCTGCTCGCGCACCCGGCCCATGTTCGCCGCGCGCATCGTCTCGTCGGTGCCCTTCGTCACGCCGTCGAACTGCAGCAGCACCATCAGCTTCGCCTTGTGCGCCGCGAGCTGTTCCGCGTGGTCCTTCTGCAACAGGAGGATTCCGTTGGTCGGCAGGTAGACCTTCTTGATCCCCGGGTGGTCGGCGCAGAACTTCAGCATCTGCCAGAACTCGGGGTGCATCATCGCCTCGCCCCCGGTCAGCTGCACCGAGTCGAGCCCGCCCTTCTTCGCAATCAACGTCTCGAGGTACTTCTCGAACGCCTCCCGCGGCAATTTCCGATCGCCCTTCGCGTCGCTGTAGCAGACCGGGCAAGCGAGGTTGCAGGCGTTGGTCAGCTCGACGAGCACGGTGCAGCTCTTGTTGCCCATCTGGTCGGTGCCGTCGGCCGGGCCGCAGCTGCCGCCCTCGCAGCAGCCCTCGGCGCCGGGGAAGGTGGGGATGTCGAAGACCCGGTCGGTGGCGAACACCCGGCCGGCCTTGTCCTTGTTCGAGAGGAAGTAATAGGCGGCGTCGTTCTCCAGCACCGCTTCGGCGATGCCGTGCTTGCCGCACTGCTTGCGGATCCACACCTTGCCGTCGCGGGAGAAGACGAACGCCGGAACGCTGGTGAGGCAGGTGGCGCAGAGGCTGACGGTGGTCTTCAGCGCGCGATCCAGCCGATCGACCTCGAAGCGCTTCGTCGCCGCGGCCTCGTCGAGCGAGCGGGCGACGTCGCGGGCGAGGTCCAGCGGAGAGCGCGGTGGGGCGGACGACAGCACCGCGAAGGAGAAGGCGGGGGCGCTAGAGGGCTGCATGGGCGTTCTCCATGATCGAGGCGCAGACGCGGTAGAGCACCGCGTTCGGCACCTGGGTACGGAAGGCAGAAAAGAACTTCCGCACCTGGCGGGCGGAGAACTTGAGGTTGGCGCGCGCTTCGCCACGGCGGTGGATCTCGAGCACTTCGCGCGCGCGCGCCCCCGGCAGCAGGTCATGCACCGCGTCGAGCGTGTACCCGGTGTGGCGGGCCTCGTCGTGGTGGACGCCTTGCACCAGCCGGCCGACTTCGGTCTGCCCTGCCTGGGCGCAGGCCTCGAGGTGGTAGTCGAGCGACTGTGTGATTCGCAGCTCGAGGAAGTGGGCGTGGGCGAGGAAGTGGGCGAGCCGTGCCCGCCGCTCGTCGGGGTCCATCTGTGCCGCGGTCTCGAACGTCGCCTTCGTCTCGGCGCGAATCACCACGTTGAAGACGTCGGAGCCTTCGAAGGGAATCAGCGGCTCGCCGAGCGCCGCCAGCGCCCGGTCGTAGAGCTTCACGTGCCGCTGCTCGTCCTTGCAATGGCGATCCATCGAGGCGCGCAGCGTCTCGTCCTCGGCGGCGGCGATCGGGAAGTAGTCGCTCACCGTCTGGGGGTGGAACTCTCCCGCGCGGTAGAGGCTCAGCACCCACGCGTGTGTCGCCGGCCGGCTCACCAGGTCGCGATGCCACGCCCGCTTGACGGCGCGCACCAGCATCAATGCTTGCCGCAGACGAAGGCGACGAAGCCCAGCAGCGCCACCGCCGCGAGGAAGAGCAGCGCGAGGATCGCGAGGAAGACGTAGAGCAACACCTTCCACCACGGCGTGTCTTGTCGGCGTTCAGGTTCTGGTCGCATCCCCACCCTCAGAAACCGCGCGAGAGTACCACGCGAACGACGCCGCTCCGCAGATCACCATCGCCACCGACAGCCACTGGTACACCGACCCGCCGGAGTCGAGCTTGCGGGTGTCGCGCAGCACTTCGATCACCACCCGGAACAGGCCGTAGGCGACGAGGTAGCTGGCGAAGACCCGGCCCCGCAGCAGCCGCCGCCGGTAGAGGACGAAGCAGACGCCGAACGCGACGAGCTGGAAGCCGAGCTCCCACGCCTGCGCGGGGAAGCGGGCGATGCCGTCGGAGTAGACCAGCGACCACTGGGAGCGCGTCTCGACGCCGCGGCAGCAGCCGGCGAGCAGGCAGCCCACCCGCCCGACGCCCACCGACAGCGGCAGCTTGGTCGCGAACCAGTCGTTGGGCAGCTCGCGGTAGCCCAGTGGAATCTTCGCGAGCTCCGCCGTCACCAGCCCGCCGAGCAGACCGCCGGTGATCGATCGCCCCGAGAAGATGACCTGTTCCCAGCTCACCGGTGCAAAAGGCCAGCTCAAGTCGCCCGCGAGGAACGCCAGCTTCGCGCCGACCGCCGCGCCGGTCAGCGTCAGCGCCTGGAGCAACCCATAGCGCTTCCTCGCTGCGGGAGCGATCGTCCGGCTCGAGCTGGGCAGCAGCAGCACCAGCGCCAGGCCGGTGAGCGCCGTCATCGAGTACACCCACTGGAACTGCGCTTCGGCGATGTGAATCAAGCGGGCAGGGCGTAGTTCAGCCCGAGCGCGACCACCACGAAGATGAAGAGCGCGAAGTGGGACTTGGCGTGGACGTCGCTCTCGAAGGCGGGCAGGGCGCGGTGAAACCCGAACTCGTCAAGGCCCCCGAGCACCGCGATCCCCGCGAGCGCGAAGAGCTCGAAGCGCAGATCGGCGCGGATCGCGTTCACCAGCAGGCCCAGCTGGCAGACGCCCAGGCCCAGGTGCACCAGGTTCTCCGGCCCGCCCGGCTTCCGCGTCGACAGGTGGTAGCGGGTGTCGAGCCAGGCGAACCAGGCGAAGGGAAGGAACGCAGCCACCAGGCCGGCGATTCGGGCCGCGGCCATCAGGCGCTCCGCAGCAGACGGGTAAAGGGGTAGGCGAGCTGGGGGAGCAGCCGCTCGGGCACGTCGCGCTCGGCGATGCCGAAGACGCCCACATCCCTGTCGGGCAGCTCGAAGGTCCCCAGCAGCACGTCGAAGAAGGCGAAGACGCCTCCGAAGTTCTTCGGCGGCAGGTCGCGCGCGTGGTGACGGCGGTGAAACCGCGGGGAGGCGAGGACCCGGCTGAGCGGCCCGAAGCTCCAGGTGAGGTTCGCGTGGAGGAGCAGGGTGTGGAGGACGAAGAACGGGCCGAGCACCGCGAAGAGCTCGAGGGGAAAGCCGAGCAGCAGCACCGGCACGCCCATCAACATCGAGTCCAGCGCTTCGTCGAGCGGGTGGAGCCGCGCCGCCGCCGACGCGGTCAGCTCCTCGGCGCTGTGGTGCACCGCGTGAAGGTTCCACAGCAGCCGGGTGTGGCGCAGCCGGTGGCTCCAGTAGCCGATCGCGTCGGAGATCAGCAGCGCGAGGAGGAACTGCGCCGGCCACGGCATCCGCGAGAACGGCATCGTGGCCTGGAGCCGGGCGAGGAAGGCGAACCCCTGCAGGCCGTGTCCCGCGGCGAAGCCGACCGCGCCCACCAGCCCCAGCACCAGCCCGCGGGACAGCGTGCCGGTGAAGACCGGCGTCACCACCCAGTAGACGCCGTCGAGGATCAACGCCGCCCGCGTCCGCACCCGCGCTGTCGCCGGCCACCGCGACTCGAGCCAGAAGAGCAGGGGGCCGAGGGTGAACAGGCCCAGGTAGACGACGGCGTACTCCACGGGCGGACCGTACCGCAGGCGACTGGCCGGTCGAGGAGGACTTGCCTCCTCGCTGGCTTCCACGGCCACCATGCGCGCGGCGCCCGGTCGGCTGCGGTGCTCTCGCAGTCGCGTCAGAGCTTGCCGATCTGCACCCCGGCGAGCTCTTCGAACGCAGTG
>JAYVRT010000685.1:0-4548 GCA_043776025.1 Archangiaceae bacterium
AAGGAGAGAAGCGCTCTCCGTGCTGGGCCTCGCCCGAGGCGAGAAAGATCGACGGCGCCCCCGCGGTCAACGTCTGGAGGAACGGCTGGCGCGTCAGAGCTAGCTCGAGCTTGCCGCCCGCCGCCGCGGTGATCTCCTCGAGCGGCAGCGCCGACGGATTGACGCCGAACGAGGCGAACACCGTCGGCCCGGCCTCGAGCGATACCTCGGGCCCGCAGCTGTGGAGCAAGCCGCGGGAGAGCGCGGGCAGGCAGTACATCTGCGGTGAGGTCTTGTAGCGGCCAGCGTGGGCGAGCTTGACCAGCCCCACCTGCGCCGCGCCCAGCGTGCCGTTCTCGAACGGGGCGACTGGCCGCGCCTTGTAGAGCGTGGTGACCTGCGCGGTACCGTCGGTGGTCCACAGCCGCACCCGGTATCGCTCGATCATCGGCCGGACCATCAGCGAGCAATCGGTGACCCGGGTCTTGCGGTGCACGACCTGGCCGGCGCCGTCCTCGAGGGCGCAGGAGATCGGCGTCTTGCTCTTGAAGGACAGCTCGGCGACGGCGTCTTTCTCGGCGACGGGGATCGCCAGCGTCTGCACCGCCGCGCCGAGCTTGAGCGCCGCGCCGTCGGTGACCAGCCCCTTGTCTTCGACCGGCGCCAGCGCCAGCGAGAGCTTCGTCTCCCCACGCTGCTGGGTCTCGCTCTCCAGCACCAGCGAGTACTTTCCCTTGGCGATCGGCTCCGCGAGGGAACAGTTCCAGTCGGCGCCGTTCTCGCTGTTCTCGAAGACCAGCTGGCCCCGCTCGTCGAACAGCCGGCAGCGCAGGTCGGCCTCGCCCTCGGTGCGCAGCCGCAGCGTGCCGTCGCGGGGAATCTTCAGGTCGATCGACGTCGGGGTCGGCAGCGACCGCGTCATCCCCGGCGCCATCGTCTCACTGGAGATCTGCAGCGGGTACTCGACGCCGACGTTGCCGCGGCTGTGCTCGGTGACGAGCTTGTACTGGCCGGCGGGGAGGGTGATCCGCACGCCCGACGGCGGCGGCGGGGCCTTCACCGCCTGCACCGGCGCGACGCCGGCAGCCACTTGCTGATCGTCCTGCGGCTCGCCCGCGCCGCCTTCGCCTTCCCCGCCCTCGCCGGACTGCTCGCCGCGGTAGCTCTCGGACTCCCCCTCGCCCTCGCTGTACCGGGGCTGGGCTTCGCCTTCCTCTCCCTCTCCCCCGGAGCGCGGCTCCTCGTAGCCCGCCTGCGGCGGCACCACCTCCACCGCCCGCGGCGGCTTGTCGGTCTCGAGGAGGAAGATTCGCCCCTGCATCCCCCCGCCGAGCGAGAACGACAGCGGCAGCTCGCCCTCGAGCTTGAAGAGGAACTCGTCCTTCCCGTCGGGGCCGAGCTTGGCGGTGTACCCGGTGAAGAATTCGATTGGATGCGGCTTGTTGCCCGAGAGCACCAGCGCGTCCTTCACCCGTTCGAGGCGGGTGCGGCGCATCGACTCCACCGTCAGCGGCAGCTGGGTCCACAGGTAGCTGCCCGGCGCGAGCATCCGGTTGCCGACGCAGTTCGACGGCACCGTCTCCAACGGCCAGCCCTGGGCGTCATCGAGGCGGCACATCAGCGACACGCCCTGGCCGGTGGTGCCGAGCGCGTACTGGCCGGCGGTCTTGACGGTCAGCTTCTGCTGCACCAACTCTCCCGGGTCGACCCGGAAGAAGGCGTCGCCGTCCGCGGTGACCGAGGCGAACTCCTTCGGATTCCGGCGCGTCATCAGCACCCCGCCCCGGCCCCTCGACTGGCCGGTGGTGGTGGTGGTGACCATGTAGCGGCCCGGCCTCAGGTACCCAGAGACGAGGCAGTTGCGGCCGCGTCCGCTCGAGGTGTCCGAGGCGACCGCGGGCACCACCGGGGTTCGGATCCGGCACGCCGTCGAGAGCAGCCCGACGGTGGTGACGTTGTAGAGGCCGGCCTTGTCGACGTCGAAGACCATCGAGTGCGACTCGTTGCGGTCGAAGTCGAAGAACATCGGGCTGTCGAGCGGCACCACCGGGAGCGGCTTCACCGCCGGGCTCCAGGCGGAGAAGACCGGCGGCGGCGGCGGCGGCTTCGGCGTCTTCATCAGCGTGAGGCCGACCACCGTGTCCCCGGGGTTGCTCACGCTCAGCACCTCGCCCTTGGCCGCCGCCCCGACGAGGCAAGCCCCGTCCCTGGCGTCGGCGATCGCCGGCCCGTAGCCGCAGCGGAACGCCGCCCCGGCGGCCGAGCGCACGGTGGCGACGATCCCCGCTTCGATCGGCAGCTTCAGCGTCCGGTGCGCGTCGAGCGTCAGGTGCAGCGGCGCCTCGAGGGACAACGGAAGGCGTTCTTCGACCAGGCCCCGGGCAGTCACCGCGCCCGTGCGGCTGAGCACCAGCCGGTAGCGGCTGCCCTCCGTCTGGGCGGTCAGCAGGCAGCCGGCCTTCGCGGGCGCCGGCTTGAGCGCGCGCGAGTTGTCCTCCCGCACCACCAGCCGCTCGATGCCGGACAGGCCGTCATAGAGCGACACCTGGTAGGTGCCCTTCGACAGCGAGAGCGTCTCGTTGCAAGCGAGCCCGGTCTTGCTCTCGGTGAGGCGCTTGAAGCCGCCGTCGTCCTGCATCCGGAAGACCTCGCAGCGGCTCTTCCGTTCCCCCTTCGTCTGCACCTTGTAGCGGGCGGAGCCCTTCACCTCGAACCAGATCGCCGCAGCGTTGCCGTCGTAGTTGAACGAGCTGTCGAGCATCTGGCCGTCTTCGATCGCGAGCACGTCGCGCGCGATCACCTCTGGATCCCCCTTGAGCGGGAGGCGCTCGACGATGCAGCCGAGCGGGGCAGCGTCGGTGTCCGCGGGGAGATCGTGGACTCCGATCAACGTGTCGCCGCCGGTCGCGTTGAAGAGGATCTGCACCGCCGCCGATCCGTACCAGCCCCCGCCCCAGAACGAACCGTAGGTGGCGAGCGTCGTCCACTCCACCGTGCCGCGCAGGCCGGGCGCCCCGCGGAGCATCAGCACGTGCCGGTTCTCGCCGCTGGCGAACGCCGAGCAGCCGGGCACCTGCTGCTTCGGGTCGATGCTGCAGCTGCTGCCATAGCCGACGCTGCCATTGGTGACGTCGGCCAGCTGAAGCATCACCGCCTGCGACGGCGGGTTGTCGAGTGACAGCAGCGCCGCCGTGGGCAGCGCGGGGATCTCCGCCGCGAGGAAGCCGGAGGAGGGCAGGGTGAAGGACAGCGAACGCTCGACCGGGCCGGGGCGGAAGCCGACCTCGATGCTGATCGCGTCCGAGACGCCACTGCCCGCCCACGGCTTGACGTCGGTGCCGTAGACGGTGACGAGGTAGTCGCCTGCCTCCAGCGCCTGTCCCATCGTCCACTCGTGCAGCGCCCGGCCGCTCTCGGGCGCGTAGCTCGCGTGGTTCATCGGCACTTCCTCCAGCCAGTCGCCGTTGCGCCAGACCTTCACCATCCCCGCGGTCCGGCCGAAGACGCGCAGGTTGGGGACGTCGCGCTTGGGCAGCGCGAGCCAGAAGCTCGCCTGCTCTCCGGAACGCAGCGTCTGCTCGATCGCTCCCTTGTTCTGCTCCAGGCGCACCGGCTTGACGTTGACCTCGGTGAACGCCCGGGCGCCGAGCTCGGTCTGGCCCTTGCCCCGGTGCGCCGACTCGAGCCGGAGCTTGTAGCTGCCGATGTCGAGCAGCAGGTCGAGCTCGCAGTTGGTGCGGCCGGCCTGCCCCGAACTGGTGAAGGGGCCGCGGACCTTGTCGACGACCGTACACGCGGTGCCGCTGGCGGACCGCGCGGACATTCGGACCATCGCCGGCGCGTCGAGGGTGACCACCGCCTCCTGTTTCCCGGTCGCTGGCACCGAGGCGGGAGCAACGTTGACTGCGCTCAGCAACAACGGGAGCAGGGTCGGAATCAGGTGTGTCATCGGGCGCGCGCAGGGTAGCGGCTTCGACTGCTACAGCAAGGCACAAGCCACCGCCTTAGGCCGATAGAGGGCCCCGGCAGTGGCTCAGCGACCGCTCGTCGCGGCCCAGCGGACACGACGTTCTTGCCATCGCGCCTCCGGCACCGCTTCCCCTCTCGAGGTCCAACCGGGTTCGGGCTCTGAGGTTGGTTCGCCGCCGCCCTGCACGGACGCCCTGACCCTCGCCTGCTACCTCGCCCTCACCCAGGGGGCGAAGCTGTGGCTGCTTCGCCGAGCATGGATTTATGAAGTTGGGCGGCGATCACCCGGTAGAGCTGCGCGGCGGCGATCGGCTTGTCGAGCAGCGGCCGCGTCAGGCGGCGGAGAAAATCCTCGGCCATCGGGGTCGAGGCTCCACCGGTCATCATCACCACTCTCTGTTCCAGGCCTAGCCCCCCGCGCTGGAGCGTCTCGAAGAATTCGATGCCCGACATCCCGGGCATCATCAAGTCGCAGAGGATCACCGCGAAGCTGCTCTCGGCGAGGCGGGCGAGCGCCTCACGGGCGCCGGTGCAGGCCACGACGTCGTGACCGCGCAGCAGCCGGGCGAGCGACCGGGAGATGAGCGGCTCGTCGTCGAC
>JAYVRT010000686.1:0-4545 GCA_043776025.1 Archangiaceae bacterium
GGCGAACTTCGCCGAGTCGAAGTCCTTGGGCAGATCGACGCCCATCCGGACCCAGGTGCGGCCGTAGCCGCCGACGTTGGTAGTGAGGTTGTGCGAATCGGAGACGCCGGTCGACGTCTTCACCGCTCCGCGCGAGAGGAACGTCATCCAGTCGTTCATCACCGCCAGGTTCGGCGAGACACCGTTCTGCACCTCGATCGCGTCGAAGTCGTTCGACAGCAGGTGGGTGTCGGCGGCCGTCGCGTTCGGGCTCGGCTCCATCCGGAACTTCTCCGCCGGCTCATGGGTCGCGCCGGTGGCGGTGTCCACCTTCAGCTGATTGAGCGACCCGGACCGCGGGTGGTTCATCTGGATCACCACGTTCGGGTTACCCGCGCGGAGCCCGGCGTAGATCTGCTCCAGCCGCAGGGTGGGGCCGTTGCCTCCCGCCCAGTCGAACGCGCCGTGGGTAGGCCCGGTGCCGAGCACCATCGGGTACGCCTGCTGGTGGCCGAAGTCGAAGGGCGTCACCTCGCAGCCGATCATCGAGGCGATTTGGTCCTGCGCGCCCAGGGAGGCGATCACCGGCGCGTAGTCGGTGAGCATGTCGTGATCGGTCGACACCAGCACATCAACGCCCTCCGCCGCGTAGGACGCGACCCGCGACGCGTTGAGCACCGAGCTGTCCGGGCTGCCCACCGCGTGCACGTGGAGGTCGGCGCTCATCCAGCCGGTGGTGTCGACCACCCGCGCGAGCACCGCGTCGACCTTGCCCGGGCCGGTGGCGAGATCGACCGGCGATCCGGTGGTGGGGAAGGTGTCGGGGAACGCGGAGTACTCGGGGCCCCGGGTGACGAAGACCTGGTACTGGCCGACGGGGAGCGTCAGGTCGATCGTGCCCGTCGCGGGTACGTAGGCGATCGCCGCGATGTTCGACGGCGTGTCGTCGACGTCGAAGAACAGGCGGTACTTCGCGGTCTCGAAGGCGCACGCGCCGGTCGGGCAGAGCACCGTCACCTTCGACGTCAGCGGCCCGCCTGACGGATCCTTCACCGTGACGCTGAGCTTCTGTGACGCGCCGATCTTGAGCGCCGCCGCCACCGCTCCGCTCGAGGGTACGGTGATCGCGGTGGGGGCCTCGATCGCGTGGCCGAGCTCTCCCGCCGACAGCAGGTACGCCCCCGGCGCGAGGTCCATCCTTGCCTTGCCGTCCTTGTCGGTGACGAGCACGGTCTTCTCACGGCTGGTGACCGCGTCGACCACCGCGACCCGGACGCCCGCGGCGGACAGGGCGTCGTCGACTCGGGTGACGGTGACGTCGAGGCGCGCCTTCGCCGTCCCATCGAGCGCGGTCATCGTGGAGACCGCCTCCCCCAGGTCGGCGCCGACGAACAAGTCCCTCAGGTAGTTCCGCTGGCCCGCAGCGAGGATCGCGAACGAGCCGGGGCGCTTGGTGGCTCCGGGGTCGACCCAGGTGACCAGCCCGCTCTGGCCTTCGCCGCCCGAGAGGGTGCCCACGACTCCGCTGACGTAGAGCAGCGCGTTGAGCGGCTCCGGAGTCTTCGGATCCCCGACCTTGTAGCTGCGCACCGCGTAGGCGACCTGTTCCGCCTGGTAGCCGTACCAGGGCGAAGAGTCCGCGAGGCAACCCTTCGCTCCCATGCCGTTGGTGCAGCCGGCGGGGTTGAAGAAGTCGCTGTGGCCGCCCTGCTCGAACAGATCGCCGACCTCCATCACGATGTTGTCGTGGCCGCTGTTGCAGAAGGCGGTGAGGATCCGCACCCGGCTCTCACCCGGCGAGAGCACGTAATAGGTGGTCGCGGTGATCGGCAGCGGAGCGTTGGGGTCCATCACCAGCTTCACGCCTGCGCCGAGGTACGTCTCGATGATGTTGGGGACGTTGATGTAGTCGTTGACCGCATCCTCTCCGGTGGCGGCGATCACCGCCGCGCCCCCAGCGGTCCCGTCGGCGAGCACCTCGACCTTCTTCACGTTGATCGTGCGCCCGAACCCGTAGAGCACCTCGAGCTTGCCCAGCTGATCTCGCCCGGGATCCCCCGCGGCCCGCGCCAGATCGGCGTCGATGATCGTCCCGCCGTAGGGGTTGGCGCCGATGTGGCGGAAGGGGCGCTGGACGACCACGCGGATCTTCTCGTTCTCGAGCAGGAAGTCGCCGAGGCCCCCCTGGGAGTAGGGGCCGGGCACCAGTTCCTGCGTTGCCCCGATCACTTTTGCCCGCGCCCCTTTGCCCACGGCGGAGAAGAGGTTGGTGGCCCCGAGGTCGACCTCGCAACGCCCGGAAGGCTCGGGGGGCGGCAGCACCTTCTTCGAGGGGCAGGCGCACAGCGACAGGCAGAGCAGAACGAAGGGGGTGGCTCTCATCAGGGCGGCGACTTTGCTCCGCTTCGTGTGCCGCCCACAACCGATGCGCTCCCCTCAGAGGGACGCCTGCGTTAGGCTCGAAGGCTCCACGAATGGCGATCACGCGCACCGAAGCCGAACTCCAATCGGCGATCGAGACGATGTTCCGGGTCAGGGCCGTCGAGTCGCCACCCGACGAGCAGGGCGCGCGCACCATCTGGCACCGCGGGAGCAAGGGCGCGGACCTCGTCACCTGGGTCGACGCGTTCGGGCACTTCACCCGCCAGGAGCTCTACCTCTTCGAAGACTGCCTGATCTGGGAGAAGGCCACCGGCGTCCGCACCGGCGCCTCCGAGCCGATGCCGGGCAGCAAGCTGAACCCCGCTCCGGATTCGATCGCCTTCGACTCCGCCGCCGACGACGGCCGCCTCGTCCGGGCCCGCAAGGCGCTGGATCCCTACTCGGGAATGGACAAGTTCATCATCCACGCGCGGATGCTGGTCGGAGGCGCGACGGACTTCGATACCGAGGTGACCCGTCCGGTGGCGAAGGAGACTACCGATGCTGTGATGGCCGAGTTGGCGCCCGCCGCGCCGCCCCCCCGCAACCGGGCGGCGGTCTGGATCCCGGTGGGCATCGGGGTCGTGGCGCTTGCGGGCGCGCTGGCCTGGTTTCTCGCTCGGGGGCCGTGAGACGTGCGGCCCGAGAGCAAACGCGTCGCGGGCTTCGGCACCACCGTCTTCTCCGAGTTCTCCCGCCTGGCGAACGAGGCCAGGGCGGTGAACCTGGGGCAGGGGTTCCCTGACTTCGACGGCCCGGACGAGGTGAAGCAGGCGGCGTGGGACGCGATCCGCTCGGGAGTGAACCAGTACGCGCAGAGCCAGGGCGCGCCAGCCCTGCGCGCGGCGGTGGCGAAGCATGCGGCCCGGTTCTACGACCAACACGTCGACCCAGAGACGATGGTCGGCGTCACCAGCGGCGCCACCGAGGCGATCTTCGACACCGCGATGGCGCTGCTCGACCCCGGCGATGAGGCGGTGCTCTTCGAGCCGTTCTACGACTCCTACGTCGCCAGCGTGCAGATGGCCGGCGCGGTGCCGCGCTACGTCCGCCTGTTCCCGCCGGACACCCGGCACACCGCCTGGTGGTTCGACGAGAGCGAGCTCGCCGCCGCGTTCAGCCCCCGCACCCGGCTGGTGTTCGTCAACACCCCGCACAACCCGACCGGCAAGGTCTTCACCCGCGACGAGCTGAAGCTCATCGGCGCGCTCGCGGCGAAGCACGACGCGGTGGTGCTCTCGGACGAGGTCTACGAGCACCTGGTGTTCGCGCCAGCCCTGCACGTGCGCACCGCGTCGATCCCCGAGCTCGCCGAGCGGACGGTGACGATCAGCAGCGGGGGCAAGAGCTTCTCCTTCACCGGCTGGAAGATCGGCTGGTCGATCGCTCCGCCCGCGCTGGCAAAGGCGGTGCAGAAGGCGCACCAGTGGGTGACGTTCGCCAGCGCATCACCGTTTCAGACGGCGATCGCAGCGGCGCTGGCCTTGCCGGACTCGTACTTCACCGGCTTCGAGGCGATGTACCGTGCCAAGCGGGATCTGATCTGCGCCGCGGTGGCAAAGGCAGGGATGGTGCCGCTCACGCCCGAGGGCACCTATTTCGTGATCGCCCGCACCGACGGCAAGCTCGGCGCCCACCCCGACGATGTGTCGTTCTGTCGCTGGCTCACCACCACCGGCGGAGTCGCGGCGATCCCTCCCAGCGCTTTCTATTGCGCCGAGCACAAGGCCCAGGCCCGGGCGCTGGCCCGGTTCGCCTTCTGCAAGACCGACCCCCTGCTGCAGGAGGCTGCCCGACGCCTGGCGTTGTTGTAGCGACGGCTGTCGCTCATCGAGGCTCGTCGGGGCAGGCGAACTGCAGCACCAGTGACTCGCCCCTGGCCTCGACCCAGACCGCCGTGTCGGACCCGAGGTTGGGCTTCAGCTCGGCCGCGATCGCTGCGATCGACACCTGGCTGAGCCCGCGCGCAGAGAAGAGGACGGCGAAGTCCACCGGAGACTCGGACGCCTCGACGTGAAGTCGGCTGTCGACGAGCCGGGCCTCCCGCATCGCGTTGGAGACCATCGACAGGCAAGTCGACAGCGCCGCGGCGCCGACAATCTCGGAGACGAGCAACCGCTTGACGGGATTGATCGGAGGCCAGGC
>JAYVRT010000687.1:0-4533 GCA_043776025.1 Archangiaceae bacterium
GGCGGCGGCTTCTTCTCTTCGGGCGGCGGCTTCTTCTCTTCGGGCGCCGGCTTCTTCTCTTCGGGCGCCGGCTTCTCTTCGGGGGGCGCTTCCTTCTTCGTCAGGCCCATCGTCTTCGCCAGCGCGTCGGAGACGGCGGAGAGGTTCTTGTCCGACAGCTCGGCGCCCTCGAGCGGCCAGGTCTTCTTGAACTTCGCTGGCCCGGC
Organism: Archangiaceae bacterium; assembly: GCA_043776025.1. Taxonomy (GTDB): domain Bacteria; phylum Myxococcota; class Myxococcia; order Myxococcales; family Myxococcaceae; genus JAYVRT01. The sequence goes on from JAYVRT010000687.1 coordinate 207, forward strand.
CTTGACCAGCACCTCGAGGTCGAGGGTCTTCTTCTTCCCCTTCGCCGTCACCTTGCCGGTGACGATGAACTTCACCTTCTCCTTCTTCGCCTTCTTCCAGTCGGGCTTGCCGCCCACGGAGACCTTCTTCTCGCTGACGCACTCCGCCTGATCGCACAGCGCGGAGACGACCTGGTTGCGCACCCCGTTCGCGCCGGAGCCAGTGAAGGGGACGACCGCCACCCGCTGCGCGAGCGAATGGGAGGCAGCGAGGCCGGCGAGGAGACACAGCGGAGCGAATCTCAAGGGCCGGGCACCTGTTTCATGCGCCGCGAGAGTGTAGCCGTGCCCTCGTGCTAAGGAAGGTTTTAGCGATGGCCACTTCGAATCCTGCGCTCGAGGCTTTTCTCAAGAGCATTCCTCTGTTCTCGCTGATCGAGTCGGACGAGATGATGGACATCCTCCATCTGCTTCGGCCGGTGGAGCTCGAGGCCGGGCAGGTGCTGTTTCGGGAGAAGGAGCCTGGCAAGGCGATGTGGGTGCTCGGGACGGGGGTCGAGGTGTCGATCTCCACCACGCCCACCGGGGCGAAGCGGCCGGTGGCGGTGGCGTACGCCCGCGCCGGCGACGTCGTCGGGGAGATGGCGTTGATCGACGACGGTCCGCGCTCGGCGACGGCGGTGGTGGTCAACGGCGGCCACGCGCACGAGATCCTCGGCGTCGAGTTCCACGCGCTGCGCGACGCCTTTCGCCCCGGAGCGTTCAAGGTGCTGCGGCGGATCTGCGTCGATCTCTGCTCGAGGCTGCGCGCCACCTCCGATCGGATCGTCGGCCACGGCAAGGGCCACGTCGAGACCCCGGCGAAGGAGCTCGGGCCCCGGCCGTCGGTCGAGGTGCTCGACCAGTTCGCGCCCTTCAAGCCGTTGCCGGCGGTGGTGAAGCTGGCTCTCGCCCAGAAGTTGCGGCTGCTCGAGGTGGAGGAGATCACCCCCCTGTTCGCCGAGGGCGAGGTGAGCGACGGGGCCTACTTCCTTCTTGAGGGAGAGGTCTCGGTCGGTCGAAACGGCAAGACGCTGTCGAACATGGTCCCGGGGACGATGTTCGGCCTGGTCTCGGCGATCGACGCCGGCCGCCGGAGCGCCGCCTGCGTCACCACCGGGCCGGCGAAGCTGCTCAAGCTCAACGACAAGGACTTTGACGCTCTCTTCGCCTCGGGCCACCGCTTCGCCTTCCAGATCGTCGACCTCGTCGCGCGGCAGCTGGTGAGCCATTTGCGCAATGCAAACACGATGTTGCCGCTGCCCGGCCAGGCGGCTGGCAAGGCGGTGACGGCGAGTCCGGTGAGGACGCTGCTGCCGGCGGCTCCGGATCCCCAACGGGATCTCGAGGTCCTGCCGCTGGAGCTCGAGATGGAGCTCGACGTGTCGGTGGTCGGCGGGGACTTGCTGGGTTGATTTCCGGCCGGTTGCGGCTTACTTGAAGTGGGACAGGAGCCTCATGACCGTCAATATTCAGCTCGAGTGGACGCCGAACCCCTCCACCCTCAAGTACGTCGTCGACACCGCCTTGCTGCCCCGGGGCGCGATGAACTTCACCGACAAGGCGCTCGCCGCCGAGAAGTCGCCGCTGGTGAGCAAGCTGTTCGGAATCAAGGGGGTGCAGGCGGTGATGCTCGGCACCAACTTCGTCACCGTCACCAAGGGTGACGACGGCGAGTGGGACGAGCTCAACGATGGCGTGATGTCGATGATTGATCAGCACCTCACCGCGGGCGAGATCGTGGTGAATCCCGAGTTCCTCGAGAACAAGACGGTCTCCCCGGCCGGCGCCTCAGACATCGAGAAGCGGATCCTGGAGATCCTCGAGAACGAGATCCGCCCGGCGGTCGCGCAGGACGGCGGGGACATCACCCTCGATCGCTTCGAAGACGGCATCGTCTACCTCCACATGAAGGGCAGCTGCGCCGGGTGCCCGTCGTCGACGGCGACGCTCAAGTCGGGCATCGAGACCCGGCTGCGCGAGGCGATTCCCGAAGTCGCCGAGGTCGTCGCGCTCTGAACGCGTCGAAGGCCCGCCGGCAGGTCGAGCCGAAGCACGTCCGGCGGGAGTTGTTACCGAACCAGTCTCCCGCGCTGCTCAAGTCGCTGCACCTGCTGACCCGCGAGGGGAAGCTCAACGCCGACACGCTGCGGAAGCTGAAGCAGGTCAACCACCTCGTGGGGTTGATCGCGCCCGGGCTCGACGACGTCTTCGAGCGGCACCCGAGCCCGGTGGTCGTCGATGCCGGCAGTGGCAACGCCTACCTGGGGTTCGTCCTCTACGAGCTGTTCTTCAAGGATCGCGACAACGGCGAGGTGATCTGCGTCGAGGCGCGCGCGGATCTCCATGAGCGGGCGAAGGCGCGGGCGGCGGAGCTCGGGTTTTCCCGGATGCGCTTCGTTCACTCGCCGGTCGAAGGGGCCGAGCTGCCGGCGAAGATCCACCTGGTGACCGCGCTCCACGCCTGTGACACCGCCACCGATGATGCGCTGGCGCTGGCGATCTCGCGCGGCGCGGACCACGTCGCGGTGGTGCCCTGCTGCCAGGCGGAGGTCGCGCAGCAGCTGAAGGAGAGCAAGCGCACGGTGGCCGCCCCGCTCGCGGCGCTCTTCGAGCACCCGTGGCACCGCCGGGAGTTCGGCTCGCACCTGACCAACGTGATTCGGGCGCTGACGCTCGAGGCGCGGGCGTACTCGGTGACGGTGACCGAGCTCACCGGCTGGGAGCACTCGCTGAAGAACGAGCTGATTCTCGGGCGGCGGGTGGAGCGTGACGTGCGTGACGCGCGGGCGAAGCTGGCGGCGCTGCTGGAGCAGACCGGGGTGAAGCCGAAGCTGACCCGCGCACTCGAAAAAACCGCGCCGTGAAGCTGTTCCTCGCCTGCACTCCGGGGCTCGAGCGGGCGCTGGAGGCCGAGGCGAAGCAGCTGGGCCTGTCGACCTTTGCGGTGCCCGGCGGGGTCGAGGCCGAAGGGCCCGCCGACGCCTACGAGACCGCGAACCTCTGGCTTCGCTGCGCCACCCGGATCTGGGTGCGGATCGCCGAGGTGCGCCGGCCGGAGGAGTTGGCGCGGGTGTCGCTGGGGGCGTTCAAGGCGAAGCAGGCGCCGATCGCGCTCGATTGCCCTCCGCGGTGGCAGTCGGCGGCGGAGCGCAGCTGGGGCAAGTCGGCGCGCCACGGGCTGGAGGTGATGCTGCGGGAAGACGGGGAACGGTGCTCGATCAGCGTCGACTCCAGTGGGGAGCTGCTCCACCTGCGCGGCTATCGGCAGGAGATCGGCCGGGCGCCGTTGCGGGAGACGCTGGCGGCGGGCGTGCTCCGGCTGGGCGGGTACACCGGGGCGGGGCCATTGTTGGACGTGATGTGCGGGTCGGGGACGCTGCTGATCGAGGGGGCGTGGATCGCGCTGGGCCGGGCGCCGGGGGCGCTGCGGCACTTCGCGTTCGAGTCCTGGCCTTCGCATGACGCGCGGCGCTGGGAGGCTCGGCCTCGGGCGGTGGCGGGGGGCGCGGCTCCGGCGCTGATCGGGTCGGATCTCAACGCCGGGGCGCTGGGGACGGCGCGGCGGAACGCTAAGCGCGCGGGGGTGTTCGAGGCGCTGACTCTCGAGCGGCTCGACGCGACGAAGCTTGCTGTGCGGGCCGGCCCACCCGGGTGGGTGGTGGCGAACCTTCCGTATGGGATTCGGGTCGGCGAGCGCGCGGAGCTCGCGCCGCTCTACGCCGGGCTCGGCGCTTCGTTGAAGGTCGCGGCTCCGGGCTGGCGGTTCGCGTTTCTGCTGCAGGAAGGTGAGGAGGCGCTCGGGTTGAGGATCGAGGAGACGTTCGAGGTGAACAACGGCGGGCTTCGGTGCCGGGTCGTGGTCGGGCAGGTGGGGTGAACGGAACTGCCGGGTCGGCGTCGCTTCCGTCTCGGCAGAACGGTGACCCGCCGCAGGCTCGGGGATCGCCGTGTCGAGCCGAAGCGACCTCCCAAGCAAGGGGAGAGGGGGAGCGCGATCCAGAGGCTTTGCTCTTGTTATGCAAAAGGAGGTATTCATGACCTCTGGAGCAGCCGAGCCGCAGGCTACCGGTGCTCTGGCCTCACGAACCCGGAGCCAGCCCACTGGCCCCATCACTGCCGCCAGGCGCGATGCCCGTCTGGACCCTGCGCCTTCCCAATCGGCAACCGAGCCCGACAACGTGACCCGTTCCAAGCGCCGCCCGAAAGACCCGCAGCTTCGCCCGTCGAGCTTCATCGCGCGCAACCCGGTCTTCCGCTTCGACGAATTCCTCGCGGCGCATCCGGCGCGAACCCCCGCCACCCTCAA